>JAIETY010000075.1 GCA_019744885.1 Sphingomonas sp. | reverse complement strand
TAAGCGCCGCAGCCCGCCGCGAAGAACATATAGCCGAGCTGCGAACAGGTCGAATAAGCGATCACGCGCTTGATGTCCGTCTGCACCAGCCCGACCGTCGCCGCGAAGAAGCACGTCGCTGCGCCCACGGTCATCACCACCGTCAGCGCAAAGGGCGAGGTTTCGAACATCGGCGACAGGCGGCAGACCATGAACACGCCAGCGGTGACCATCGTCGCGGCATGGATCAGCGCGGAGACGGGCGTCGGCCCTTCCATCGCATCGGGCAGCCAGGTGTGTAGCCCGAGCTGCGCCGACTTGCCCATCGCGCCGACGAACAGCAGCAGGCACAGCACCGTCATCGTATCGGCGCGGAACCACAGGAAACCGATCGTCGACCCCGCCATCCCCGGCGCGAGCCGCAGAATTTCGTCGATCGAAACCGTCTTGAACACCAGATAGGTGCCGAAAATGCCGAGCATGAAGCCCAGATCGCCGACGCGGTTGACCACGAACGCCTTGATCGCGGCGGCATTGGCGCTCGGCTTCCTGAACCAGAAGCCGATCAGCAGATAGCTCGCCAGCCCCACGCCTTCCCAGCCGAAGAACATCTGGACGATGTTGTCCGCCGTCACCAGCATCAGCATCGCGAAGGTGAACAGCGACAGATAGGCGAAGAAACGCGGCTGATCCGGATCCTCGTCCATATAGCCCCAGCTATAAAGATGAACGAGCGCCGACACCGACGTGATCACGACGAGCATCACCGCCGTCAGCGCATCGACCCGCAGCGCCCAGGCAATGTTGAGATCGCCCGATCGGATCCACTCGAACACCGGCGTCACGCTCTTCACCGCATCGCCGCCGAGGAAGCTGATGAAAATCGGCCAGCTCAGCAGGCACGATGCGAACAGCGCCCCGGTGGTGATGACCTTGGCCGGCACGCTGCCGATCGCGCGATTGCCCAGCCCCGCGACAACCGCGGCGAGCAGCGGCAGGAAAACGATGAGAAGGATCGACGTCCCCACGACCTAACCCTTCATCCGGTTGACATCGTCGACCGCAATCGTGCCGCGGCCACGGAAATAGATGACGAGGATCGCGAGGCCAATCGCCGCTTCGCCCGCCGCCACCGTCAGCACGAACATCGCGAAAATCTGGCCGACCAGATCGCCGAGATAGGCGCTGAACGCGACGAAATTGATGTTCACCGCCAGCAGGATCAGCTCGATCGCCATCAGGATCACGATAATATTCTTGCGATTGAGGAAGATGCCTAGCACCCCCATGGTGAACAGGATCGCCGCCACGACGAGATAATGGTATAGCCCGATCACAGCTCTACTCCTTCGCCCACCGGCACCTGGACGTTGCGCGTGGCTTCTTCGGGCCGCCGCGCATTTTGGCGGGCGATGTTCTGCGGTTTCACGCCGGTACGCTTGCGGTGGGTCAGCACAATCGCGCCGATCATCGCGACCAGCAGCACGAGGCCCGCCGCTTCGAAGATATAGAGGTAGCGCGAATAGAGCAGCTCGCCGATCGCTTCGATATTGGGCTTGGCGGTGATCGGCGCGGCGCGGCGCCCCAGCGCAATCGGCCCGACCGACCAGGCCTGCACAGTCACTACCAGCTCGGCGGCGAGCGCGACCGCGAGCGTCAACCCCGGCCAGATATAGCGTGACGCGCCCGCGCGCATCTCGGCAAAATCTATGTCGAGCATCATCACCACGAACAGGAACAGCACCGACACCGCGCCGACGTAAACGATCACCAGCAGCATCGCGATGAACTCGGCGCCGACCAGCACCATCAGCCCGGCGGCGTTGAAAAACGCGAAAATCAGCCACAGCACCGAATGCACCGGATTGCGCGACGCAATCGTCATCGCGCCCGAGGTCAGCACCAGCGCGGCGAAAAGGTAAAAGGCGAAAACCTGGATCACGAAGCCGAACGCCTCCCCAAATCCCGTCCGCCCTGAGCTTGTCGAAGGGCCGTCCTTCTTGCGCGCAAGAAAGTGCAGGGCTTCGACAGGCTCAGCCCGAACGGCGTGGAATCGATGTGCGAGCCCATTACCGATACGGCGCATCGGCGGCAAGGTTCGCAGCGATCGCGCGCTCCCAGCGATCGCCATTATCGAGCAATTTCGCCTTGTCGTAGATCAGCTCCTCGCGCGTTTCGGTCGAGAATTCGAAATTCGGCCCCTCGACGATCGCATCGACCGGGCATGCCTCGGCGCAAAAGCCGCAATAGATGCACTTGGTCATGTCGATGTCGTAGCGCGTGGTGCGGCGCGAGCCATCGGCGCGCGGCTCGGCCTCGATCGTGATCGCCTGCGCCGGGCAAATCGCTTCGCACAGCTTGCACGCGATGCACCGCTCCTCGCCGTTCGGGTAACGACGCAAGGCATGCTCGCCGCGGAAACGGGGCGAAATCGGGTTCTTTTCGTACGGATAGTTGATCGTCGCCTTCGCCTTGACGAAGTATGACAAGGTTTTGGCGTGCGCCTTCAGAAATTCCCACAGGGTGAAGGCTTTGATGGTTTGGGCAATGGTCATGACTGCTGAACCTTGATGCCCATTGCCAGCGATACCGCGACATTGGGATTTTCGGGATTGGGAATGGCGGTCAGCCGCGCCGGATGAACGACCATGTCCATGTCTTCCATCGGAATGGCGCCGAGCAACACCTGATCGCCGAAGACCAGCGCACCGGTCACGCACCCTCTGCCCTGCGTCTCAACGCGAACGCCGCTGACATAAGGCACGAGCTTGCGCGAGCCGTCGGCAAGGATCACTTCGCGCTCATAGCGCTTTTCGAGCTTCAGCTGGCGCGCGACGTGCTCGGGGACGCACAGGTTCATAGCACCGGTATCGACCAGCGCGTTGGCATCGACTTCCTCAATGTCCGACCGTCCGTCGTTGTAAAGTCGCACGTCGACTCGCACGATGCCCATTACGACACCCCCACCCGCACGAGCATCAGATAGCCCGACACCAGAAAAACAAAGACAAGGCTGAGCGGCAGGAAAACCTTCCACCCCAGCCGCATCAGCTGATCATAGCGATAGCGCGGCACGGTCGCCTTCACCCAGCTGAACAGGAAGAAGAAGACCAGCATCTTGCCGAACAGCCAAAAGAACCCGGGCAATGCGTACATCCACCCCACATTGAGCGGCGGCAGATAGCCGCCCCAGAACAAGGTCGCGTTGAGCGTGCACATCAGGATGACGTTGGCGTACTCGCCAAGCCAGTAGAGCGCGAACGACATGCTCGAATATTCGGTCTGATAGCCCGCGACGAGCTCGCTCTCGGCCTCGGTCAGGTCGAACGGCGCGCGTTGCGTCTCGGCCAGCGACGAGATGAAGAACACCACCGCCATCGGGAACAGCAGCGGGTTGAAACCGAAGCCATTGACGAAGCCGAAGATCGTGCCCTTCTGCGCCTCGACGATGCCCGCCAGATTGAACGTCCCCGCCCACAACACGATCGAAATCAGCACGAAACCGATCGCGACTTCGTAGGACACCATCTGCGCCGCCGCGCGGATCGCCGAGAAAAACGGATATTTCGAATTCGACGACCAGCCCGCGAGGATGATCCCATACACCCCAAGCGACGACGCCGCGAGCACATAGAGCAGCCCGACATTGATGTTCGCGAGGATCAGATCGGCCTGAAACGGCACCACTGCCCACACGATCAGCGCGACGGTGAAAGTGATGATCGGCGCGAGCAAGAACAGCCCCTTGTTGGCGCCCGACGGAATGATCGTTTCCTGCAGAAACACTTTCAGCCCGTCGGCAAAGCTCTGGAGGATGCCGAACGGCCCGACCACGTTTGGCCCGCGCCGCAATGCCATCGCCGCCCAGATTTTGCGATCGGCATAGATGATCAGCGCGACCATCAGCATCACGGGGAACGCGATGAGCAGGATGTCGATCAAGGTCGCGGTGAACCACGCGCCTTCATAGGGCATGCCGAGATAAGTGAACCAGCTGGTCATTGGGTCACCTCTGCAACAACATCACGACAACTATCGTCGCTAAGATAGCTATTGCCAAAACAGCACAGCCCCACTGCAGCCATTTCGGGCTCTTCGCGTCGGCCACACCAGCTAGTCCGATGTCGGCAAAGATTTCCAGCAAGGGGCCGATCATGTCGCGCATCAATCACTCCGCCGCCTCCGCGAAAGTCTCGCCATGGATCAATTCTGCCGAGCAGCGCTGCATCGTCGGGCTCGCGCGGCAGATCGCGTTGGTGAGGTAGAAATCCTTGATCGGATAGCCCGCGATCACCCCTGCCGCCTTGGCGTCAAGCGCAGGCGGGTTCCACTCGAAACGCGCCAGCCCCAGCGACCCGAGCGCCGGTACCTCCGCCGCCATCGCCGCGCGCAACTGATCAAGCGTGTCGAACGGCAGCGCCTTGCCCAGCCGCTCGCTGAGCGCACGGAAAATCGTCCAGTCCTCGCGCGCGTCGCCCGGCGGGAAAACGGCACGCTCGCCGCGCTGGACCCGGCCTTCGAGATTGACCCAGGTCCCCGACTTCTCGGCATAGCTCGCGCCCGGCAGCACGACATCGGCTGCCGCCGCGCCCTTGTCACCGTGGTGGCCGACATAGACTTTGAAGCTCTCGCCGAACGCCGAAAAATCGACTTCATCGGCACCGAGGAAAAACACGAGGCTAGGCTTGGCCGCGACCATATCGGCGATCCCGCCAGCCTGCGCATAGCCGAGCATCAACCCGCCCATCCGCGCCGCCGCCATGTGAACGGTGTTGAAGCCGTTCCACCCCTCACGCACCAGATCGAACTGCTTGGCAAAGGCCAGTGCCGCGCCCAGCCCATGCTTCAGCGCCGCCCCGCCAACGATCACCATCGGTCGCTCGGCCTTGCCGAACAGCTCGGTCACCGCCTCCGGCAACGCGCCGAGCACGCTCAGATCATCGCCGAGCCACTCGACCTTGTACGTCAGATCGACCACCGGCCCGATCGCGAACACCTTCGCGCCGCGCTTGATCGCCTTGCGCACCCGCGTGTTCACCAGCGGCGCTTCCCAGCGCAGGTTCGTACCGACCAGCAGGATCGCATCAGCCCGCTCGGTCCCCGCAATCGTCGTATTGAAATTGAGCGCGGCAAGGCTCGAGATGTCATAATCCATCCCCGTCTGCCGCCCCTCAAGCAGCGTCGAGCCAGCCTGCGCCAGCAACGCCTTGGCCGCGAACATCGTCTCGCAATCGACCAGATCGCCGGCGATCGCGGCGACGCTCGCACCGGCATTCACGGCCGCAATCGCCGCAAAGGCTTCGTCCCACGTCGCCTCGACCAGCTTGCCACCACGCCGCACGAACGGCCGGTCGAGCCGCTTGCGCACCAGGCCATCGACCGCGTGGCGCGTCTTGTCGGTCGCCCATTCCTCGTTCACGTCTTCGTTGATCCGCGGCAGGCAGCGCAGCACCTGCCGCCCGCGCGAATCGAGCCGGATGTTGGTGCCGACGGCATCCATCACGTCGATCGTCAGCGTCTTCTTCAGTTCCCACGGCCGCGCTTCGAACGCATAGGGCTTCGACGTCAGCGCCCCGACCGGGCAGAGATCGACGACATTGCCCGACAGTTCGCTCGTCACCGCATGTTCGAGGTAGCTGGTGATCTGCATGCTCTCGCCGCGCCCGATCGCGCCGATTTCCTCGACCCCCGCCACTTCCTCGGCAAAGCGGACGCAGCGCGTGCACTGGATGCAGCGCGTCATCACCGTCTTGACGATCGGCCCCATGTATTTCTCGGTCACCGCGCGCTTGTTCTCGCTGTAGCGCGACGATCCCCGGCCATAGGCGACCGACTGATCCTGAAGATCGCACTCGCCCCCCTGATCGCAAATCGGGCAATCGAGCGGGTGGTTGATCAGCAGAAACTCCATCACCCCTTCGCGCGCATTCTTGACCATGGGCGAATTGGTGAAGATCTCCTGATTCTCGGCCGCGGGCAGCGCGCACGATGCCTGCGGCTTCGGCGGTCCGGGCTTCACTTCGACGAGGCACATGCGGCAATTGCCGGCGATGCTCAGCCGCTCGTGATAGCAGAAGCGCGGAATTTCCTTCCCCGCCAGCTCGCACGCCTGGAGCACGGTGGCACCGGCAGGCACGTCGATCTCGACGCCGTCGACTTTGAGTTTAGGCATTGCATGGAACTCCAGCCATCAGCCCCAATTTCCCGGCAACCGGTCGTAGAAGCCGCGCAGCCAGACTTGCGCCGCGATCTCCAGAATGAGCACGACCAGCAGCAATCAGAGACTGTACTGGCCTGTCAGCATGAGCATCATGGTGAAGAACGCCGCGACGACGATCCCCAGCATCACGATGATGATCAGGCCTTTGAGCAAAAAGACGCTCATGGCATGTTGCCCCCCTCATCACTCCGCCGCCTCCGCCATCGGGACCGCGCCCTTACGCTCCGCAATCCGCCGCTCGACCTCGGGGCGGAAGTGGCGGAGCAGGCCCTGGATCGGCCAAGCCGCCGCATCGCCCAGCGCGCAGATGGTATGGCCCTCGACCTGCTTGGTGACCTGATAAAGCGTGTCGATCTCGCTCACTTCGGCATCACCGGTGCGCAGCCGTTCCATCACGCGCCACATCCAGCCGGTGCCTTCGCGGCACGGCGTGCACTGGCCGCAGCTTTCGTGCTTGTAGAAATAGGACAGCCGCGAAATCGCACGGACGATGTCGGTCGACTTGTCCATGACGATGACGGCGGCGGTACCGAGGCCCGAGCCCAGCTTCTTAAGCCCGTCGAAATCCATCGGGCAGTCCATGATCTGCGCCGCCGGGACCAGCGGCACCGACGAGCCACCCGGGATCACCGCGAGCAGATTGTCCCACCCGCCGCGAATGCCGCCGCAATGCTTTTCGATCAACTCGCGGAACGGGATGCTCATCGCCTCTTCGACGACGCAGGGCTTGTTCACATGCCCGCTGATCTGAAACAGCTTGGTGCCGCGATTATTCTCGGCGCCAAAGCTCGCGAACCATTCGGGCGAGCGCCGCAGGATCGTCGGGCCGACCGCGATCGATTCGACATTGTTGACCGTTGTCGGGCAGCCATAAAGCCCCGCCCCTGCCGGGAAGGGCGGCTTGAGGCGCGGCTGCCCCTTCTTCCCCTCGATGCTTTCGAGCATCGCGGTTTCTTCGCCGCAGATATAGGCGCCCGCACCCCGGTGGACGAATACATCGAAGTCATAGCCCGACCCGCAGGCATTTTTGCCGACGAGGCCTGCGGCATAAGCTTCCGCCACCGCCGCAAACAGCGTCTCGGCCTCGCGGATATACTCGCCGCGAATGTAGATATAGGCCGCCCGCGCGCGCATCGCGAAGCCCGCGACCAGCGCGCCTTCGATCAGCTTGTGCGGATCGTGGCGGATGATCTCGCGGTCCTTGCAACTGCCCGGCTCGGACTCATCGGCGTTGATGACGAGGAAGTTCGGGCGATCGGGCTTGGGCTCCTTGGGCATGAAGCTCCATTTGGTGCCGGTCGGAAAGCCCGCCCCGCCGCGCCCGCGCAGGCCGCTCGCCTTGATGCGATCGATGATCGCGTCCTGCCCGATGTCGAGCAGCGCCTTCGTATTGTCCCAGTCACCCCGCTTGCGCGCAGCGTCGAGGTTCCACGGCTGGAACCCATAGACGTTGGTGAAGATGCGGTCGCGATCCTCTAACATTCAAAGACTCCAGCGAGCATCAGCGATTCTCAACCCGGTCGACCCGATTGTGCACATCGCGCATTTCCCCGCGCACGGCGCGCATATCGGATTTCAGTTCGTCCACGCTTTCGTGAATGCCCGCGAGATGTGCCAGCACCGATTGTTCGAAATGCGTCGACGCCGTCTGGCGCCGTTCAAGATTGCCCATGTGCGACTCGACCTTGTCGAGCCGTTGGTTGGTCTGCGACACGGCGGCCTGAATGCTCCGCAGCATTTCGATGATGAATTTGTCGTCAGCCATCAGCTTCCCTTCCCGACCAGCTTTTCGAGGAAGAAATAGGCGCCCACCGCCAGCCCCAGCACCACCGCCAGCACGATCAGCCCGAAGGCGAGCTTCACCAGCGCGACCAGCACGAAAATCGCGAGCAGCGCGACGCCAAGCGCGATCAGAATGTTCATGCGTCGCCCCCATTGCCCGGCCGCGACGCGCCGAAAATGCCGAAGCCGCCGAACAGAAAGCCCAGAATCACCCAGACGACCCAGTTGCCGCCGTTCATGAAATTCAACAGCCCCAGGATCAGAAAAACGACGCCGATGATCGGCATGCTGGTTTTGGCTGCACTCGGCATCACCATTCCCCCCGATAATCGTGGTTGTCGGACACCATCTCCATCAGCGACGTTGGGCCGCCTTCGGGGCAGCTCGTCTGGCGACCGATCTGCGAGCCGGGCTTGGGGCTATCGCCTTGCGCCAGCGCGTCGAGGATTGCGGTGGTGCGGTCATAGTCGAGATCTTCGAAATTGTCGTCGTTGATCTGCACCATCGGCGCATTCGCACACGCGCCGAGGCATTCGACTTCGGCCAAGGTGAACAGGCCGTCGGGCGTGGTCTTGCCCTTGACGAGGCCGCGATTCTTGCACGCCTTCATGACCTCGTCCGAGCCCGCGAGCAGGCATGGCGTCGTCCCGCACACCTGCACATGATAGCGGCCAACGGGGGCAAGATTGAACATCGTGTAGAAGCTCGCGACTTCGTAAACCCGCATATAGGGCATGCCGAGTTCGCGCGCGACGAATTCGATCACCGGCACCGGCAGCCAGCCCTGCGTCTGCGTCTCCGCCCCCACTTGCCGCTGGGCGAGATCGAGGAACGGGATCGACGCCGATTGCTGCCGCCCGGCGGGATAGCGCGACAGGATCGTCTTCGCCTTCTCGGCGCTCTCGGGCGACCAGGCGAAATCGCCCCAGCGCGCGCGCGTTTCAGCTTCGTCGGGGATGTGAAGGGTATCAGCCATTGTGGCTCTTCTTGCGCGATGATGCCGCAACGACAATCAGCGACATACCGATCGCGATCGAGCTCCAACCGCCGACAGCGGAAGCCGCAATCGCAAGCTGCGCTACGCCGACAGTAACCAGCATCACCGAAAACGTCCATAACACTATATTGGTAAAGCTAGGGCTCACCGGTCACTCTCCCCGAGTACGAAGTCCAACGCCGCAAGCCTCGCCGTGATATCGTGAACGCCGCCTTCGGCGGTCCGCGACCGATCGCCCATGCGACGCCGTCGTCCGAGGATCAGATTCCGGACGTCTTCGTTCATCAGATGACCTCCAGTGTCGCGCGCGTGCGTTCGGACGGATTGACCCCCGTGTTCGGCTCGCCCTCGCGGTCGAGCATCAGGATGTGGCATTCGGCTTCGGCAAAGGGGCGGTGCTCGGTGCCCTTAGGGACAACGATCATCTCGCCCGCCTTCAGCCGCCGCACGCCGTCGCGGAATTCGATGCCGAGCTCGCCCGCCACGACGAGAAACAGCTCGTCGGTATCGGCATGCGCGTGCCAAGTGAAATCGCCCATCACTTTGGCGACACGGATTTCATTGCCGTTGTAGCTGCCAATAATGCGCGGATTCCAGTGATCCGCGAACTGCGCGAGCTTGTCGGCGATGTTGAGGGTGGCGGGGGTGTCAGTCATACTGATGGCGACTTCTTTAACAACATAAGCAACCCGAGAATTCCCGGCAGCGCTGGAATCA
>JAIETY010000221.1 GCA_019744885.1 Sphingomonas sp. | reverse complement strand
GGCAATGAACTGCCGACGGGCGCCGAAGGCCTCGTCTATTTCGGCGGCGGCGGCGTGTTCGAATATCACAACGACCCCGAAAAGACGGCGGAAGCGAAGAACGCGCATGGCTGGACCACGCTCGGCGACATCGGCCGGATGGACGAAGAAGGCTATCTCTACCTCACTGATCGCAAGAGCTTCATGATCATTTCGGGCGGGGTGAACATCTATCCGCAGGAAATCGAGAACCGGCTGATCACCCACCCGCGCGTCGCCGATGTCGCGGTGATCGGCGGCCCCTGCCCCGATATGGGCGAGCGCGTCATCGCGGTCGTCCAGCCGGTCGACATGGCCGAAGCGGGCGACGCGCTAGCCGCCGAATTGACCGCCTGGTGTCGCGCCGAACTGTCGGGCGTGAAGACCCCGCGCCAGATCGACTTCGCCGCCGAGCTGCCACGCGCACTGACCGGCAAGCTCTACAAGCGGTTGTTGCGCGATCGCTACTGGGGCGAGATGAGCTCGCGCATCGTTTAGCCTCTGCCGTCACCCCGGACTTGTTCCGGGGCCCACCGTGCGGCAGATATCGCCGCCGGCCGGTTCGCGGCACCGTAGACCCCGCCACAAGGCCGGGGTGACGAAGGAAGGATCAAGTGCAAATGGAAAACCGCATCCGCATTACCGTTTCGGATCACGTCGCCGATGTGAAGCTGACGCGCGGCGACAAGATGAATGCGCTCGACCCCGAAATGTTCAGCCAGATCGCCAATGCGATCGACCAGCTCGCGCATATGCCGCAGGTGCGCTGCGTCGTGCTGTCGGGTGAGGGTCGCGCGTTCTGCGCCGGGCTCGACATGGCGAGCATGGCGAGCGGCGGGTCGGGTACCTCGCTGGCCGATCGCACCCACGGCGACGCCAATTTGCCGCAGCACGCCGCCTGGGGCTGGCGCACGCTGGCGATGCCGGTGATCGCCGCCGTCCACGGCGTCGCCTTCGGCGGCGGTTTCCAGATCATGTCGGGCGCCGACATCCGCATCGCCGCACCGCACACGCGCTTTTCGATCCGCGAAGTCCATTGGGGCCTCGTCCCCGACATGGCTGGCCTTGCGCTGTGGCGCGGCCTCGCCCGCGACGATGTGCTGCGCGAACTGACCTATACCGCGCGCGAATTCGACGCCGACGAAGCGCTCGGCTTCGGCTTTGTGACCCGGATCGCCGCCGATCCCTATACTGAAGCGCACGCCCTCGCGGCGCAGATCGCCGCGCGCAACCCGCAAGCCGTGCAGGGGTCGAAGAAGTTGTTCAACCTCCAGCCTGATCTCGACAGCGCGGCGATCCTGCAAGCCGAAAGCGACGTCCAGCTCGGCGTCATCCGCCAGCCCAACCAGGTCGAAGCGGTGATGGCGAACATGCAAAAGCGCGCGGCGGTGTTCGCGGACTGAGGGGTTGCGCGTGATTGCTGGCGCGCACTCTAGGTTTTGTCTTTAGTTTGGCTTCCTTGACGCAGCGCGGCTTGACTACTTTGTCTCAACTTTGCATCACGCTTCAGTTATCAACGGAGCGCGGATTGACAATGAATGAATCATACCAAAAATTGGCAATGCTAGAGCATCTTCGTAACATTGTATTGACGATAGAGGATGCCGGTGAACCGGTAACAGCGACAAAATTAAAACGAATACTGAATCTTGGGGATACAGACTTTGATGAGGCGGCTAATTACGGCCGCTCGAATAAGATTTTAAAATGGTATCCCAGAAATTTTTACACGGCCCTAAAGTCGTACGTTGTTCCTGAGGATGCATATTACGACTGGATCATGGCGGGAATTAAAGAGCTTTGGCTTAAGGATGGTTATCACCAATCAGACTACTATATCGAAAATACTTCGAGGCGCGACTCAAAAATTCAAGGTCAATGGACAAGGCCTGATCTAACCCTCGTATCACACAAGAAGTTTTCTTGGACAATTGGTACAGAATTTGATGTTGTTACTTTTGAGGTCAAACGTCCAGAAAGTGCAAATGTCCTTGCCGTTTTTGAGGCTCTTTCTCACGCATCTGCTGCGACACGCGCATATGTCGTATTTCCCGTGGAACCACGAACCTGGCAAACTGAAAATCCTGCACAAGAAAGGCGTGTAAAGGACGAATGCGTTCGACATGGTGTCGGATTGATTTTGATATCGAACGTTAAAGGTGAACCGATCGCGCACCATTTGTTGAAGGCAGCACGACGCCAAATTGACCACGAAAAGTGCAGTGATTTTCTGGATGCCGTCGTTTCGCTCCCGGGTAAAAAGCGTATCTCAGAATGGAAATCTTAATCGGACACAGCAGTCCAGATTGGTGTGCAAAGAATGGTCGATCCTTGAAACGAAGATGTAACGGGCTTTCAGCCGCCGTGCACCTGCCTCGCCTCTAGCGCCGCGCGATGGGCGTCCGGCAGCGCGGTCAGCCCGGCCTCGCGCCCCATCACGACCACGGTGTCGCAGGTCGCGATGGGATACCCGTGCTAAAACGCGGTCGACAGGATTGTCCAACCGCTTCGTGCTCGATCACCCAACCTTTATTGCCTGATGAAGGGCGCCGAGTTCGCCGATCACGCGCGCTATCCCGATTTGCAGCGCGTGGCGGCGGCACCGGCGGGGATGCTGATCGCGATCCTCGCGGACTTGTGCGACGGGTCGCCGCCACCGTTGCCGCTCGGCGATTGCGCGCAGATGCTCTGGGGGTTGTCACACGGCATCGGCACGCTCGCGCTCGACGGCCAGATCGCCAATGACGATGCCGAGCGTTTCGCCAGCATCGGCGCGCGATCGATGATCGACGGCTGGCTTGTCGACGCCAATTTTCGGTCGCAGTAATGGCGTCGCAAAAAACGTTACGGTCATGGACCCGAGGCGCCAATGCCGACGCTTCCTGGCCCGAGGTGAAGCGAAAGGACGCACGCGATGACCATCGCCCCAGTCGTGCTGTTGCTGAGTATCGGCGTGGTGATCGGCGCCGTCATGGGCTATCGCTATTTGCGCGGCGAGCGCAATTCGCAGACGCTGGCGGCGGTGCACCTGCTGTTTGGCGCCGGCGGGCTTGAGCTGCTGGTGATGCTGTTGCGCGGCGCGCCGAATGGGCAGGCGGCGTCGGACCAATCGACGGGGTCGACCGTTGCCCTGCTGATCGCCGCCGCGCTGTTGACCGGGTTGTTCGTCCCGGTCATTGCCAAATCGCGGCCCGATATCATCGGCGGTTCGATTGCCGTGCATGCGTCGGTCGCAACGATCGGCTTCGGCATGCTGCTGCTCTGGGCGCTGGGCGCGATCGGGTAGCGGATCGGCGCCGTTTGTGATCTGACGGAGTCACCTGAGCCCCTCCCCTTTAGGGGAGGGGTTGGGGTGGGGCATCTCCACCGGCGCAGCGCTTGCGGACAGGCCCCACCCCCTTCCCAGCGTCGGGTCGGTCCGGCTCCCAGCCGGACCTGAAGCGCGCGGGGCGCGCTTCGCCCGATGCTCCTGAAGGGGAGGGGCGAGTTGGAGTGATCACACACCACTCTAGCCCCCGATCCTAGCCCTTCCATTGTCGGAAAAGCTCTGCGATTCTCCCGCCAAAGCCCGCTCTTTGACAACCGAATCGCCTGCGTCTGGTCCGACGCGAACCTCGATGTCCTCGCGGCAAAACAGGCCCCACCCCCCCCTAGGATGGTCGTAACTTTTGACACCTTTCGCGCCCGCGCAGCCTCAGCCGCTGCGCACCTGCCACGCCTCGAGCGCCGCGCGATAGGCGTCGGGCAGCGCGGTCAGTCCGGCCTCGCGGTCCATCACCACCACCGTGTCGCAGGTCGCAATCGGCGCACCGTGCTGGAACGCCGTCGACAGGATCGTCCAGCTCCGCGTGCCAATTGGCCCGATCCCGCTCGACACCACAACATCGGCGGGGAAATGCCCCTCGCCCAGATAGTTGATGATCACTTGCGCGACGAGCCAGCGCTGCTGCTCGCGCCACGCATCAAGCCCGCTGGCCTTGTTGAACTTGACGCGCCCGCTCTCCAGGATCGCGGCCATGCCGACATTGTTGATATGCCCCAGCACGTCGAGGTCCTGAAACCGCGTCTGGATTGTCTCGTGATGCGGATAGGCGTCGGGCGACAAGCGCCACGCTTCGGGGCGAGACATGGATTTCTCCTGAAGGGGGGCGCGACCCGGGACTAAATCCCGGGTCGTCAGACGGCGGGTGCGCCGCTGGCCGCGCTGGGGCGAGTCCGGGCGCGACACGCGCCCGGCCGCCCGGCGCGTCAGCGTGGCGCCATCCGGATCGCGCCGTCGAGCCGCACATCCTCGCCGTTGAAATAGCTGTTCTCGACCATCGTCAGCGCGAGATGGGCATATTCGGGCGGATTGCCGAGCCGCTTGGGGAAGGGCACCGAGGCGGCGAGCGCGTCCTTCACATTCTGCGGCGCGCCGCGCATCAGCGGCGTTTCGAAAATGCCCGGCAGGATGGTGTTGATGCGGATGCCCTCGCCCATCAGGTCGCGCGCGATCGGCAAGGTCATGCCAACGACGCCGCCCTTCGACGCCGAATAGGCCGCCTGGCCGATCTGGCCATCTTCGGCGGCGACCGAGGCAGTCATCACCATCGCGCCGCGCTCGCCGTCTTCCATCGGCTCGAGCGTCAACATCCCCGCCGCCGATTTGGCGACGCAGCGGAAGGTGCCGATCAGGTTGATCTGGATCAGCCAGTCGAACGCAGCGAGCGGGAAGTGCTTGATGCTGCCGTCTTCCTTCGATCGGCTGGCGGTCTTCACTGCATTACCGGTGCCCGCGCAGCAGATCAGCACGCGCTCCTGCCCATGCGCCGCGCGCGCCTTGGCAAAGCCTGCGTCGACGCTTTCGTCGGACGTCACGTTCACTTCGCAGAAGATGCCGCCGATGTCCGCCGCGACCGCTTCGCCCTTTTCGGCCTGCAAGTCGAAGATCGCGACCTTGACGCCCTTGGCCGCGAGCGCCCGCGCGGTGGCTTCGCCAAGGCCGGATGCGCCGCCGGTGACGACAGCGGCAACGGTTGAGTCGAGTTTCATTTGTTCATCCCCTCAAAATCAGTGCCGTTGGTCCCGAGCGACGTCGAGGGACCGGCCGCAAGCAAACCGCCTGCATCCCGTGTCTCGACTTCGCTCGACACGAACGGGGTCTTGGTTTCCCTTGGCTTACAGCCGCTCGATAATCGTTACATTGGCGATGCCGCCGCCTTCGCACATCGTCTGCAAGCCATAGCGACCACCGCGTGCCTTGAGCGCATTGACGAGCGTCGCCATCAGCTTGGTGCCGCTCGCGCCGAGCGGATGGCCAAGCGCAATCGCGCCGCCATTGACGTTCAGCTTGGCATGATCGCCGCCGACATGCTTGAGCCACGCCAGCGGCACCGGCGCGAAGGCTTCGTTGACTTCGTACAGATCGATATCGTCGATGCTGAGGCCTGCACGCTTCAGCGCCTTGTCGGTTGCGAACAGCGGCTCTTCGAGCATGATCACCGGATCGCCGCCGGTCACCGTCAGATTGACGATGCGCGCGAGCGGGGTGAGGCCATGTTCCTTCAGCGCCGCTTCGCTGACGATCATCACCGCCGAGGCGCCGTCGCAAATCTGGCTGGCATTGGCTGCGGAAATCGCCCCGCCTTCCTGCAGCAGCTTGACCGAGCCGATCGACTCCATCGTCGCGTCGTAGCGGATCCCTTCGTCGCTGCGGTGCATCTCGGCGCCTTCAGGCCCTTCGATCTCGATCGTGATGATCTCATTGTCGAACGCGCCGCTCTGGGTCGCCGCCGCCGCACGGCGATGGCTTTCGAGCGCGAAGGCGTCGAGCATCGCGCGGTCAAAGCCGTGCTTCTTGACGATCATCTCGGCGCCCATGAACTGGCTGAACATGATGCCGGGATATTTCTCCTCAAGACGCGGCGACTTATAGTTGCCCATGCCCTCTTTCACGTGGAGCATCATCGTCGAGCCCATCGGCACGCGCGTCATGCTCTCGACGCCCGACGCAATGACGATGTCCTGCGTGCCCGACATCACGGCTTGCGCGGCAAACTGCATCGATTGCTGCGACGACCCGCACTGGCGGTCGATCGAGACAGCGGGCACGCTGTCGGGCAGGTTGCGCGCGGCGAGCACGGCATTGCGGCCGACCTGGCCCGCTTGCTGCCCGCCCTGCATCACGCAGCCCATGATGACGTCGTCGACGGCGGCACCGTCGATGCCGGTGCGCGCGATGATCGCGTCGAGTACGGTTGCGGCCATGTCGACCGGGTGAACACCCGCCAATTTGCCGCCGCGTTTGCCGCCCGCGGTGCGTACCGCGTCGACGATATAGGCTTCTGCCATTGATCCTCTCCCATGCTTGGATTTGGCGGCACCATTGCCTAATCGGCGCTGCTGGGCAAGGCTTGGGCGACATACCCGATCATCGAAAGGGAACGAACGATGGACGTTTCGAAAGCCGTAGCGGCAAGGCGGTCAGTACGAGGGTTCAAGCCCGATCCGGTAGCGCCCGAGCTGATCGAGCGACTCGCGCTGAGCGCCGCGCGGGCGCCATCGGGCGGCAATCTCCAGCCTTGGCACATCGATATCGTGACGGGCGACGCGATGGCGCGGCTGAAGGCGCTGATGGCGGACAAGCTCGCGTCGGGCACGCTGGAGGCGACGCAATACGACATCTACCCGCGCGCGCTGTCGGGCGCGTACAAGGACCGGCGCTTTCAGGTCGGCATGGCACTCTATGGCGCGATGCAGATCGAGCGCGGCGACACCGAGGCGCGGCAACGCGAGTTCCGGCGGAATTTCGAATTCTTCGGCGCGCCTGCCGCACTCTTCTGCACCGTCGACCGCATGATGGGCCCGCCGCAGTGGAGCGACCTCGGCATGTATCTGCAGAGCTTCATGCTGCTCGCGGTCGAAGCCGGGCTTGCGACCTGCGCGCAGGAATGCTGGGCGATTTATCCGGAGACGGTCGACGCCTTCCTCGGCACCCCGCCCGAGCGGATGCTGTTTTGCGGGATGGCAGTGGGGTATGAAGACGAGACCGCCGCGGCCAATCGCTTACGCACCATCCGGGCGGATGGCGCCGAGTGGCTGCGGCGGCTGGATTAAGCTTTAGCCCGCCGCCGCGCGCGGACCGCCGGGGCGACTGCCACGACCGCGACCGCCGCGACGGTTGTTGCCGCCGGGACGAGCGCCTTCGGGACGCGCACCTTCAGGGCGCGGACCGGATGGGCGGCCACCTTCGGGGCGAGCACCCTGCGGACGTGCTGCGCCTTCGGGACGTGGTCCGGACGGACGTGCCGCGCCCTCAGGACGCGGACCAGCCGAACGGCCTGCGCCTTCGGGGCGACCGCCCGTCGGGCGCGCATGATGCGTCGCGCGTGGGCGCGCTGGCCCGCGCTGCTGGCGCTCTTCGCGCGGCGCTGGATCGGCACCGATCACCTTGGCACGCTGCGCCTTCAGCGCATTGGCCTGCGTCAGGAAATTCTCGGGCAGCGGCTGGATCGTGATCTTCTGGCGCGTCAGCTTCTCGATATCGCGCAGATAGGGCCGTTCATCCTCGGCGCAGAAGCTAATCGCGACGCCGCTCGCCCCCGCACGCGCGGTGCGGCCGATGCGGTGAACATATTGCTCGGGGACATTGGGCAGCTCGAAATTGACGACATGGCTGACGCCGGACACGTCGATGCCGCGCGCGGCGATGTCGGTCGCGACCAGGATCTTGGCCCGGCCCGACTTGAATTCGCTCAAAGCCCGCTCGCGCTGGCCCTGGCTCTTGTTGCCGTGGATCGCGTTGGAGGCAATGCCGTTCGCCGCGAGCAGCTTCACGACGCGGTCGGCGCCGTGCTTGGTGCGGGTGAAGACGAGCACGCGCTCGACCGCGGGGTCCTGCAAGGTGAGCGTCAGCAGCGCCTGCTTTTCCGCCTGCTGAACGAAAGTGACGAACTGATCGACGCGCTCGGCGGTGGTCGCGACCGGCGTCACCGACACCGTCACCGGATCGGTCAGGAACTGATCGGCCAGCTCGCGGATCGCCTTGGGCATCGTTGCCGAGAAGAACAAGGTCTGGCGGCTCTGGGGCACCAGCTTCACAATCTTGCGCAGCGCATGGATGAAGCCCAGATCGAGCATCTGGTCAGCCTCGTCGAGGACAAGAATCTCGATGTCGCCGAGCGTCAGGTAACGCTGCTCTATCAGGTCGAGCAATCGGCCCGGCGTCGCGACGAGGATGTCGATGCCGTTGACGAGCGTCTGGCGATCCTTGCCGACCGAGGTACCGCCGAACACGGTCGCGACCGACAGTTTGGTGAAGCGGCCATATTCGCGCGCGCTGACCGCAATCTGGCTGGCGAGTTCGCGCGTCGGCGCAAGCACCAGCATCCGGCAGGCGCGCGGGCGGACATGCTCATTGGCGGCGCGCAGCCGCTGGATTGACGGCAGCATGAACGCCGCGGTCTTGCCAGTGCCGGTCTGCGCGATGCCGAGCAGATCATTGCCCGCAAGCAGCGGCGGGATCGACTGGCGCTGGATCGGGGTGGCTTCAGTATAGTTTTTGGCGGCGAGGGCGCGCACCAACGGCTCGGCAAGGCCGAGATTGTCAAAGGACATGGGTATACTTTCAATATGCCAGCGAGCCCGGACGGAGTCCGGGCGCGGCGGCGGGGTTTAACCCCCCGCGTGATTTGGGAAGCTTAGGGCTTGAACCGAAGCAGAGCCGGGGCAAGATGCCCGATCACGCTGCATGATGCCTCGATTATCACCCATATAGGTTGTGCGCTGCACAAAGTCAATCCCGCGCGAACTACTTGCAAGTTGCGATCATATGCTGATCCTGCTGGCCAGCACCAACGAGTGGAAGGCATGACAATGGGGAACGACACCGCACCCGATCGGCGAACCGTGTTGAAAGGGGCCGCGTTGGGCGCGGCGGCAGCCCTGCCCGGCATGGCGATGGCCAAGGATGATATGGCGCCCATTCGCGCCGCCATCGCCGCAGGCCATGATGCCGCGATCAAACGGCTGCGCGACTGGATCGCCCTGCCGACGATCGCTGCCGAGGGGCGCAACACCGAAGAAGGCTGCGCCTATATGATGCAGCTCGCGCGCGACGCGGGCTTCCAGAAAATTGAGCGCGTGCCGACTGACGGCGTCCCGGGCGTCTTCGCGACCATGGACAATGGCGCCAAG
This sequence comes from Sphingomonas sp., assembly GCA_019744885.1. Taxonomy (GTDB): domain Bacteria; phylum Pseudomonadota; class Alphaproteobacteria; order Sphingomonadales; family Sphingomonadaceae; genus Sphingomonas. The sequence continues at coordinate 596 of JAIETY010000221.1, read as the reverse complement.
AAAACGCTGGCCTTGTATTTCATGTACGACGTCAAGCAGTTCGACCCGGCCGAATGGAGTTCGCCACCGCTCGAGGGACGGATCGTCGATCGAGCGGGAATGGGCAAGGTGATGATCGCCCGCGGCGCGATCAACCAGAAGGGGCCGGAGGCGATCGTGCTCCAGGCGCTGCACGCAATGAAGGCTGTGGGGCGCAAGCCGCCGGTGAATCTGGTGCTGGTCTGCGAAGGCGAAGAGGAAATCGGGTCGCCGCATTTCACCCAGATCGTGCGCCGACCCGACATTTTGGCGGCGCTACGCAAATGCGTCGGCGCGGTCATTCCTTCCGCCTGGCAGAATCCCTCTGACGGTGGCGTGGTCGTCAATCTGGGCGCAAAGGGTATCATCGAATGCGAGCTGATCTCATCCGGAGAAAAATGGGGGCGTGGTCCGGCGAAGGATCTGCATTCAAGCAACAAGGCGATCGTCGACAGCCCCGCCTGGCATTTGATCGAGGCGATGCGGACGCTGGTCAGCGATGGCGGCAACACGCCCGCAATCGATGGCTGGTTCGAAAAGGTGCGCGCGCTCACGCCCCGCGAAAAAGCATTGATCGC
>JAIETY010000016.1 GCA_019744885.1 Sphingomonas sp. | reverse complement strand
GAAATGGTGGGCGATGACGGGCTCGAACCGCCGACATTCTCGGTGTAAACGAGACGCTCTACCAACTGAGCTAATCGCCCCCAGCGTCGGGCAAGCTTTGGCCACCCATCGGGGAAGCCGCTTCTAGCCGCTTGGCGGGTGACGTCAATCGCTGGCGTTCAGAGCAGGATCGCCTTGGCGCGGCCAAGCGCAGCTTTGCGATCAGCCAGGCCATTGGTGCCACCGTTGATCGTCAGCGTCATCGCGTCGATGTCGTCGCGGTCAGCGATCAAATTGCACTGCTTCGCCGCCCAGAACACGCAGCCGGCATTGACGCCCGTATCGGGATCGCCCAGCAGATCGGGATCGGCGACAACGTCGAGGCCGGTCACCTTCTTGAACTGCCCATAGTTGAACCGCCCGGTGGTCTGCTTGATGCCGCGCCCGCGAAAGCGCCAGCCGTCGCCGGGCTGGTCATTGCCAAGCTGGCTCTTCCCGAACGCGCCGCCATAAACGAGATTGGCGATTTCCTCCTGCCGCGCGAGGCTGAGCGCGCCTTCGCCGGGTTTGCGCCCCAGCCGCTGCGCATCGGCTGGTTTGATCCGGATCGATGATTTGTTGAACGTCGCGATCAGCGCCTCGGGCACATAGTTGAGGCTTTCGACGAGGACGCGAAAGCCGCCGGTTTCGACATTCGCCTGCGCCAGGAAATGCGCCAGCCGCAACGGGCGGTCGACCCCGACACCCGGCAGATGCCGCGCAAGCGCCGCACCAATGTCGCGCCGCATCCGGGTGAGCACGGCCGCGCCGGGCTTGGCGCCCGCGACGGCGGCAAGCAGCGCGGCAAATGTCTCGCCGCCCAGATCGCCGTCGATGCCGATCGGATAGCCGCGTGCCTTCAGCCGCTGCTGCAATTGAGTAACGTCGATTGCCATGCCAGCCTCCCCAAACGGCAGGCCCGATGCCTAAACCAGCGGTCCGCCGAGTCGCCGCATCGCCTGCCAATAACGGCGCATGTCATTGCGCGCGCTGGAGGATAATAGCATGAATGCACGGCGTCGGTCACTGGGGTCGGGATGGCGCGCGATCAGCCCCGCCTCGGTCAGGCGACCGATCCAGCGCAGCGCGGTCGTCGGCGCGACGGCAGCGGCGATGCACAGGCTCGATACCGACACTTGCGCGCCTTCGAGATCAGCGGCGAACAGGTCGAGCAGCATGTCCCACGCCGGGTCTTCGAAAAGGCCGTCGCCGAAAAACTGGTCGCGCAACCGTCGCGCCCGAATCGCGCGGCGGATTTCGGCTGGGGCGATCACGCCATCATCGGCTTCGGCGCGAAAGTCTCGTCGGCGATCCTGCATCCCGCTCGGTGGCGTCGCATCGCGCCCCAGCCGCGCGAGCAGATCGGCGATGCGCGCAATTTCGTCGTTCAGCCGTTTGAGCCGCGCCGCTTCCGACTCATCGCCCTCTTCGCGCAGGCGCCCGCCGCGTCCCGCCAGCGCGACAGCAATCGCGGTGGCCCGTTCGACGATATCGGGCGCGCACAGCAGTTCCACCCGGCTGCCCAGCAGCGCTCCGGCGACTTCGTCGAGCTGAATCTCGGGGAAGCTGACAATCACGGCGCCGCCGCGCGCGGCATAATCGACGATCAGATCAAGCACGACCGTCAGCAGATCGGCATCGGCGCCGGCGGTTTCGACCAGCAGCACATCGGCGTAGCCCTGCGCGTCGAGCCCGGTCGCTGCCGCGGCGAAATCGATCGTCGCCGCCAGCCGCGCCGCGCTCGCCTCGATCGCGGCTATGGCTTGCCGCGCTTCGGCAGCGCGCGCCGCGATCAACACCACTGACGGCGTCGCCGCGCTCCAATCGCTCATCGCGGGATCAGTCGAGCGCCTTGACGATGTCCTCGACCATTTTCTTGGCGTCGGCGAGCAGCATCATCGTATTGTCCATGTAGAACACATCATTGTCGACACCGGCATAGCCCACCCCGCCCATCGATCGCTTGATGAACAGCACGGTCTTGGCCTTTTCGACATCGAACACGGGCATGCCGTAAATCGGCGAGGCCTTGTCGGTCTTGGCGGAAGGATTGACGACGTCATTGGCGCCGATGATGAAGGCGACATCGGTCTGCGCGAATTCGCTGTTGATGTCCTCAAGCTCGAACACATCGTCATAGGGGACGCTGGCTTCGGCGAGCAGCACGTTCATATGGCCCGGCATGCGCCCCGCGACCGGGTGAATCGCGAACTTCACCTTGACGCCGTGTTCCTTGAGCTTGTCGGTCATTTCGCGCAGCACATGCTGCGCCTGCGCGACCGCCATGCCATAGCCGGGCACGATGATCACCTGTTCGGCCTGGCCCATCAGGAAGGCGGCGTCTTCGGCCGAGCCGCGCTTCCACGGGCGTTGTTCCTTGGCCTCGCCACCGCCGCTGTCGGCAACCGCGCCAAAGCCGCCCGCGATCACACTGATGAAGCTGCGGTTCATCGCCGCGCACATGATGTAGGACAGGATCGCGCCCGAAGACCCCACCAGCGCGCCCGTAATGATCATCGCGGTGTTGTGCAGCGTGAATCCCATCGCCGCTGCCGCCCAGCCCGAATAGCTGTTGAGCATCGACACCACCACCGGCATGTCGGCGCCGCCAATCGGGATGATCAGCAGGAAGCCGATGACAAAGCTCAGGATCGTGATCGTGAAGAACACCCACGGGCTCTGGTCGGTCAGGAAATAGGCAACGAGGCCGAGGATCGCGGCAATCGTGCCGAGATTGATGATGTGGCGCGCGGGCAGCAGGATCGGCTTGCCGCTCATGTTGCCGTTCAATTTGGCGAACGCGATCACCGAGCCGCTGAACGTGATGGCGCCGATTGCAACGCCGAGCCCGAGTTCGACCCGGCTCTGGAGCAGGATTTGCCCCGCTTCGGCAATGCCAAAGGCTTCGGGATTGAGGTAGGCAGCCATGCCGACCAGCACCGCCGCAAGACCAACCAGCGAGTGGAAGGCGGCGACGAGCTGCGGCATGTCGGTCATCTTGATCCGCCGCGCGGTGGCGATGCCGATAGCCGCGCCAATGCCGATCGCGATCAGAATCTCGACGGCGGTCACGAAATCGATGGTCGTCGCATCGAGGCGCGGCGCATGGACGATCAGTGTCGTCACCACCGCGATCGTCATACCGATCATGCCATTGCGGTTGCCGCGTTGGCTCGTCGCCGGCGACGACAGCCCGCGCAGCGCGAGGATGAAGCACACGCCCGCGATCAGATAGGCCAGCGCTGCCCAGGGATTAACCGCCATATGTTCCACTATTTTTCATCCCCTACCGCCACCCCGGCGCTGAGCCGGGGTCCCGCTGTTCATCCCGCGCCCGAAGACGCGGCACCCCGACGCAACGCCGGGTCGGCAACCCTATTGCTTCGCCGCTGCCGGCTTATCCTTCTTCTTGTACATCGCCAGCATCCGCTGGGTGACGGCAAAGCCGCCGAAGATGTTGACGCTCGCCAGCACCACCGCGAGCAGCCCCAGCCACTTCGAGGTTGCCCCGCCCGACCCGATGCCGGCCGCCGCCGCCGCGATCAGCGCGCCGACGATAATCACCGACGAAATCGCGTTGGTCACCGCCATCAACGGCGTGTGCAGCGCAGGCGTCACCGACCAGACGACATAATAGCCGACGAAACACGCCATGACGAAAATCGAGAGAGTCGAGATGAAGTCCATCAGCGTTTCCTTCAGGCCGCAGCGCGGCGAGGTTCGGGGACCGTCCGTCCCATTTCAAGCGCCGCTTCGATCCAGCAAGCGATAGCGTCATAGCCGTTGCGCAGCGCTTCCTCCGGCGTTTCGCCGTCGGAGCGGCAGCCCGGCAGTTCAGGCGCTACTGCCACGAATCCACCCCCGTCCTCGGGCGCGAGCGGGCGAATGTCGATCTCATAATCCTGTGGTGCCACTACGCTGACTCCCGAACCGCTTCCACGAAACGAACCAACGCGCGAATATAGACCGGCTTGATCGGTCGACGCGCGGGAATGGTCAGAATCTCGGTCACAGTCTGATGCTTCACTTTGTAATGTGACCCGCCACGCGGCGGACTGCAATCAATTCCCTCGGCGCGGCAAAGTGCCTCGACGTCTTCGAGGCGCCAATCACGCGGATTGGTCCGCATCGAGTCGAGCAACTTGTCGCCACGGCTCACACAATCTCACTGAAGTGGCGGAGGATCACGCCAACAACCTCTCGCTGACCACCTTCCCGCCCTGCGTGATGCGCACGGCAGTGCCGATTTCCTCGTCGAGCACCGGCTTGCCCGCTTCCTTGTCCCAGAAGGCCGAGAGGAAGTTGAACAGGTTGCGCGCGAACAGCGCCGACGCATCCGCCGACAGCCGACTGGCGACATTGCGGTGGCCGACCACCTTCACGCCGTGGATTTCGACCACTTCGCCCGCGACCGAGCCTTCGACATTGCCGCCGCTTTCGACCGCGAGATCGATGATCACGCTGCCGGGGCGCATCGTCGCAATCTGCGCGTCGCTGATCAGGCGCGGCGCGGGACGGCCGGGGATTAGCGCGGTGGTGATGACAATGTCCTGCTTGGCGATGTGGGACGATACCAGCTCGGCCTGCGCCGCCTTGTACTCGTCGGACATTTCGGTGGCATAGCCGCCGGTGCCTTCGCCCTCGATGCCCTTGACGTTCTCGACGAAGATCGGCTTGGCACCGAGCGACTGGATCTGTTCCTTGGTCGCCGCGCGCACGTCGGTGGCCGACACTTGCGCGCCAAGCCGCCGTGCGGTTGCGATCGCCTGCAAGCCCGCCACGCCGACGCCCATGATGAACACGCGCGCGGCGGAGACCGTGCCCGCCGCCGTCATCATCATCGGGAAAGCACGGCCATATTCGGCAGCGGCGTCGAGCACCGCCTTATAGCCCGCGAGATTGGCCTGCGACGACAAGATGTCCATCGATTGCGCGCGGGTGATGCGCGGCATGAATTCCATCGCCAGCGCTTCGAAACCCGCTGCCGCATAGGCATCGACGCGCGCGCGCTCGCCGAAGGGATTGAGGCTCGCGACCACCCATGCCCCTGGTGCGGCACCGCTGATGCTCGCCGGATCAGGACCCTGCACGCCAAGTAGAATCTCGGCGCCCGCCACCGTGCTCGCGCGATCACCGACACTCGCCCCCGCATCGGCGAACTGCGTATCGCTGATCGAGGCATGTTCGCCCGCGCCCGTTTCGACCGCGACGGTCGCGCCAAGGCCAAGGAATTTCTTCACCGTCTCCGGCGTCGCCGCGACACGGCGCTCGCCCGCGAGCTGCTCCTTCAGGACCGCGATCTTCATGCAGGTCCTAACGCTTGATCAGCAGGATGACGATAAAGGCGATCACGGCGGAAGCAATTGCGCCATATTTGAAGAGCCCGAGCACGAAATTATAAGTCGCACGGTGCGTATCGATATTGCCGTTGCCGCTCATCTGCCCCTCGATCTTGTTCTGGCCGTTGTTCGACCCTTAACCGCGCGTGCCAGCCACCTCAAGCCCCGCGCGGCTTGAGCCCGCCTTTACCCCCCCGCGGGCTTAAGCCCGCCTTTACCCCCCGCGGGCTTAAGCCCGCCTTTACCCGACGCGGTTAAGGTTATCGGCTGAATGGGTATGAGGCAGCTCCTATGACGCGCAACGGCCAGCGCTTGCTGATGCTGATCGACGACGAGCCTGCGCAGCGGCGGCTGGTGTCGGCGCTTGCCGCGCGCGCGGGCTGGCGATCGATCTTTGCCAATGACGGCGAGATGGCGATTGCCACGCTCGGCACGCAGGACGGGATGCAGCTCGATTGCATCCTGCTCGATCATTGGGCCGACGAAGGTGCCGCCGCAACGCTGATCTGCGAACTGCGCGGACGCCGCCCGCAATTGCCGATTCTGGTGCTGACCGCCAATGGATCGGTCAGCCATGCGGTCAGCGCGATGCGCAGCGGCGCGACCGATTTCCTCGTCAAGCCGCTCGCGCCTGAACGCCTCATCGCCGCCCTCGACGCCGCCGTCAGCGGGCTTGGCACCGGCGAACTGCGCCCGCTCACCGAAAAAATCGCCGCGCCCTTGGGCTTCGACGAAATCGTCGGCTCAGAACCCAAATTCCGCGCCGCACTCGCCATCGCCGCCAAGGCTGCCCGCGCCCGCGTGCCGGTGCTGATCGAGGGCGAAAGCGGCGTCGGCAAGGAAGTCGTCGCCGAAGCCATCCACGCCGCCTCCCCGCGTGCGAAAAAGCCGATGCTCGCGGTCAATTGCGGCGCGATCCCCGCCAACCTCGTCGAAAGCGAGCTGTTCGGGCATGAGAAAGGTGCCTTCACCGGCGCGTTTGAGCGCAAGATCGGCCGCTTCGCGCAAGCCGATGGCTCGACGATCTTCCTAGACGAAATTGGCGAGATGCCGCTGGAGGCGCAGGTCAAATTGCTGCGCGTGCTCGAATCGGGCGAAATCCAGCCGGTCGGCGCGCGCCACCCGCGCGAAGTCGATGTCCGCATCGTCGCCGCCACCAACAAGAAATTGCTCGATGAAGTCGAGGCAGGGCGGTTCCGCGAGGACCTTTATTACCGGCTCAACGTCGTCCAGGTAACGATCCCGCCGCTGCGTGAACGCGCGAGCGACATTCCGGCACTCGCCCGCCACCTGATGGCGCGGATTGCGCAGCAGCCCGGCCTGCGACCGATCGGCATCACTGATGCGGCGCTCCAACTGCTGGTCGACTATGACTGGCCGGGCAATGTCCGCCAGCTCCAGAACGCGCTGTTCCGCGCCGCCGTGCTGTGCGACGCAACCGCGCTGACCCAGGCCGATTTCCCGCAGATCGCCAGCCTTGGCGAGCGCCGCACCCTGCCGCACAGCACGGCCGCCACGCCTGCCAGCGGCGGCGTCACCCTGTTCCGCGCCGACGGCAACATGCGCCCGCTCGAGGAAATCGAAGCCGATGTGATTCGCCTCGCCATCGGCCACTATCGCGGCCGCATGACCGAAGTCGCCCGGCGGCTGGGGATCGGGCGGTCGACTTTGTACCGCAAGCTCGGCGAGCTGGGGATCGATAACGCGGCCTGAGCGAACAGCGCGGTCAGTCCGCGACGACCAGCCGATATCCCGCTTCGTAAGCGTCGAGGGTCAGCAACGCCGCATAGCGCCGCGCCCATTCGCCCGAATCGAGATCGTCGGCGAGTTTTCGAAGCCCCGGTTCGGCGTCACCAATCGCGTGGAACGACGAACTGCCCGCTCGGAGACGGGAATCGAGATAGGCCTGTGGCCGCCGCCAATAGGCATAGAGGAAACCATCGCTGCAATCATGCGGGATCGGGACCGGTGTAATCCGGACCGCACCGAGGCAGCGCGCATAGTCAGAGATGCGCGGCATCCGTGCATCGTCCAGTTGCGCGAGTTCGGGCAGATAGTCCGTCAGCCAGGGTCGTGCTGCCGGATCAAAGGTCAAAAGCACAATCCGCCCGCGCGTCACGCGCCGCATCTCGCCCAGCCCGGCCGCGATATCGCGCCAATGATGGACGGTGAGGACCGCCATCGATGCATCGAAGCTGTCGTCATCGAACGGCAGGCTCTCAGCCGAGGCTTGGACAACCACAGCCGCCGAAGGCACGCGCTGAGCGATCATTGTCGCCGACGGTTCAACCGCCGTCACCTGGCGATCGAGCGGCTCATAAGAGCCGGTGCCTGCGCCGACATTCAATACGGTCTCGCCCGGCCCAAGTGCGTCCACGATCATCGCGGCGATGCGCGGGTCGGGTAAGCGCAGCGCCGCGTAATTCAGGCCGATGCTGTCGTATCTGGCGTCCATTGGACGACGATAGCTTGCGTCGGCTCGATCGCCAACTCAGCGCCCCACCAGCGCCGCATCGCGCATCCCACGCCAAACGCGGATCGCCTGCACCGTTTCCACCACATCATGCACGCGCAGCAACTGCACCCCCGCTTCCGCACCCTTCAGCGCCAGTGCAAGGCTGCCCCCCAGCCGCTCGCCGACCGGCGCTTCGCCCGACAGCGCGCCGATGATGCGCTTGCGGCTCGCGCCCAGCATGATCGGGCAGCCGAGCCCGTGGAAGAGCGCGAGCCCATTGAGCAGCGCGAGATTGTCGGAAAGCGCTTTGCCAAAGCCGATACCCGGATCGACGATGATGCGCGCGCGGTCGATGCCTGCGGCGACCGCAGCGGCCACCCGCGCCTCAAGCCAGTCATAGGTTTCGATCAGCGGATCGGCATAGGCTCTGCCAGTATTTGGCCCCCCATGCGGCCCCTTCGCCGGATCGGGCGAGTGCATCAGCACCACCGGCACCCCGGCCTTCGCCACCACTTCGGCCGCGCGCGTGTCCCACAGCAGCGCCGACACATCATTGACCATATGCGCGCCGCCCGCGAGCGCCGCTTCCATCACGGCGGCCTTGCGCGTGTCGATCGAGACCGGCGCGGTGCGCGCGAGCCTCTCGACAACAGGCGCGATGCGTTTGATCTCGTCGCCTTCCCACACCAAAGGCGCGCCGGGCCGCGTCGATTCGCCGCCCAGATCGATCAGCGAAGCGCCCTTGGCGATCATGTCGAACCCGGCTTCCGCAGCGGCCTGCGGGTCGTCCTCGAGCTTGCCGCCATCGGAAAAGCTGTCGGGGGTGACGTTGAGGATACCGACGACATGCGGTTGGTCGAACCGCAATATCCGGTCACCGAGGCTGATCGGCGCGCGCGGGGCGGTGATCGCGGCGTGGAGCGCGGCGGCGCGCTCATGGTCGCGCGCGAGCGTGGCTTCGAACTCGGCGACCGAGACGGTACGCTTGGTGCCGCCCTCAATCACTTCATAAGCGGCGAACCACTGCATCCCGCCCGCGAGCCGCGCAACTTCGCCGTCGCGCCCAATCGGTGAGTCAACGAACTGGACGGGGCGGAGGTGGAGCTTGTTGCTGCTCATTCGAAACTTAGCCCCTAACCGTCATGCCGGACTTGTTCCGGCATCCACCGTTCCGCGAATGTCGGAGCGGCGACTCTTGCTGCACCGTGGGCCCCGGAACAAGTCCGGGGTGACGATTCAGGTCAAGGTTGCGTCGCCAGCAAATACATCTGCCGGAGCCTATCGATCGGCGTCAGCACACCGTCCGCATCATAATGCCAGAAGGTCCAGCCGTTGCACGCGGGCGCGCCTTGCAGCAGCGAGCCGAGCTTGTGGATCGATCCGCTCTCGCCGCCCGGCGCGAGCACCGATCCGTCGGCGCGCACCACCGCGCGGAAGCGGCGCTTGGCATCGCTCAGCACGGTGCCTGCGGGCAGCATGCCATTCTCGACGATCGTTCCGAAAGCGACGCGCGGCGCCGATTTGGGCGACTGCATCGTCGCGAGCGCCGATTCATCGAGCGGCAGCGCGGCGGCGATGCGCTCGGCGGCGGCATCGATATACACACCCTCGCGCTCGATGCCGATCCAGCGCCGCCCCAGCCGCTTGGCGACCGCCCCCGTGGTGCCAGTGCCGAAAAACGGGTCGAGCACGACATCGCCCGGCTTGGTGCACGCCAGCAGGATGCGGTAGAGCAACGCCTCGGGCTTTTGCGTCGGGTGAACCTTCACCCCGTTCGCCTTCAGCCGCTCCGGCCCGCCGCACACCGGGAATTCCCAGTCGCTGCGCATCTGCAGCTCATCATTCAGCGTCTTCATGCTGCGATAGTTGAAGGTATAGCGCGCCTTCTCGCCCATCGACGCCCAGATCAGCGTTTCATGCGCGTTGGTGAAGCGCGTGCCCTTGAAATTGGGCATCGGGTTCGACTTGCGCCAGACGATGTCGTTGAGGATCCA
>JAIETY010000061.1 GCA_019744885.1 Sphingomonas sp. | reverse complement strand
GGCATGGGCTGGATGGGGATCGGTGCGTTCATCATGGCGCGCATGGTCAACTTCGAGATTTAGGGGGCGCGCGCATGTTCTTTCTTGCCAGCATCGCCGCCAGCGGCGGCCCCAAGATCCTGGGCGTCGACGTGATTGCCCTGGCCACACTTCTTTCGGGCATCGCCGCCTTCATGGTGCTGCTTGCGATCTATGCCGCAACGACGGTGCGCGATCCGATGGCGAAGCGCGTCAAGGCGCTCAACGATCGCCGCGAACAGCTGAAGGCCGGCATCACCGCGTCGACATCGAAGCGACGCGCAAAGCTGGTGCGCCAGAACCAGACCACCGACGTGATCCGCGGCATGCTGCAATCGCTGAAGGTTTTGCAGGACAGCCAGGTCAAACAGGCGCAGATCAAGCTGCTCCAAGCGGGTATCCGATCGAAGGAATATGCTGTTGCGGTCATTTTTGGCCGGATGGTGCTGCCCGTCGTGTTCGGCGGGCTGATGCTCTATCTCGTCTATGGCACTGACATGTTTTCGGATTGGTCGCCACTCAAGGCTTATGGCCTTGTCGCGGGCAGCTTCATCCTGTCCTACAAGGCGCCCGATCTTTATCTGAAGAACAAGATCGATAATCGGTCAAAGGCGATCCAAAAGGGTTTGCCCGACGCGCTCGACCTGCTGGTGATCTGCGCCGAAGCCGGCCTGACCGTCGATGCCGCCTTTGGGCGCGTGGCGCGCGAGCTGGGTCGTGCCTATCCCGAACTCGGCGACGAATTCACCCTGACCGCAATCGAGCTCGGCTTCCTCGCCGAACGGCGGCAGGCTTTTGAAAATCTCGCTCGGCGCGTCGCGCTTGATGCCGTCAAAGGCGTCGTGACCACGATGATCCAGACCGAGAAATATGGCACCCCGCTGGCCAGCGCCCTGCGCGTGCTGTCGGCTGAATTCCGCAACGAACGCATGATGCGCGCCGAGGAAAAGGCCGCGCGCCTGCCTGCGATCATGACGATCCCGCTGATCCTGTTCATTCTGCCGACACTGTTCGTCGTCATCCTTGGGCCAGCGGCATGCTCGATCTCCGACGCGTTCAAGGGCGGGGTCTAAGCGCTCTGTAATGGTACAGGTGCCCGCGCGCCACCGCACGCGGGGCGCTTGATCGCAGCACGCGTCCGTCGCACAAGCCCGGAGCACGCTTCCCGGCTTGAGGATGGCCATGCCGCTGACGATTGTTCCGTTGATTGTGATCGCTGTGGTGATTCTGCTCGTCGGGATCGCGATTGGCTATTTCGGGAACGACGCTGCGGCCGTCTGGCGCCGCCGGTTCGAGGATGAGCGCGATCATTATGCCGATTACCGCGCGCGCAGCGATGCGCGGCATGCGCGGGTGATTGCCGGTCGGTCGGCGACGGCACCGCTCCCACTGGCGCGCGAAGCCGACCCCGCGCCTGAACCACCGCTGCCGATCGGCAAACGTGAGTCCGACCGCGAGATTACGCATATCATTGGCATTGACCCACCGCTCGCTGAGCGGCTCGAAGCGCTCGGCGTCACCACGATCCGCGACATCGCGACGTTGACGCTGGAGGATGAGCTCGCGCTTGAGCTGCGGCTCGGGCTGAACGCGGGCACGATCACGCGCGACCAGTGGCGCTCGCAAGCGCAACTGCTCGATTCAGGTCCGGCGGCCTTGGCCCGCTAACCGGCAGCGCGTGGCGCGCCGCGCGGCGTCGATCACGGTGATCGGCGCGCCACGATCGATCAGGATGCGGATCAGCGCGACCCCGCGCGCGCCCTTGACGGGTACCGGCGCGTAGCCTGCGGGTGCTGTCTGCCCCGCCGTCAGCACCGCGACTTTCAGCGGCGCCAGTCCGCGCTGATTATTGTGCACGAATACCGCATTGGTCTGCGCGTCGAAGATGGAGAGCGACCAATAGGGCGCGTCGACCGGCACGGCGTCAATCAGCAGCGGCGCGCTCGACACATCATAGGGGCAGGACGAATAGAGCAGATCGGGGCTCGGCCGCACGATTGCCCGCGACTTCGCGGTCACCAGCGGCGCGTGGACGAAGGCGTTGATCGCGCCGCCCTGGCTGGCGATGCGCCCGACGGCGAGGCGCATCAGCACCGACGGGAAATTGGCGAGCGTCACTTGCCACGCCAGCAGCCCGCACAGCAGGCCGAACATCGCCGCGCCAAGCCAACGCCGGATCATGCGCAGCCCGCGTTGGCAATGCGCGGCAGTTGCCCCGCCGAGAAATCGCCTGTGCCGCCATCGGCGGGCAGATAGGCGCGCAGCGTGAGCTCGAAGCGCGCGATGCGCCCGGTCGGCAGCCAGTGGCCGGGCTGCACCTTGGGCGCGATCATCACCCGCCAGTTCGCCGCCTCGGCGGGTGGCAGTCCCGCGCTGCCGACCGAGTAAACGCCCGCCTCATTCGGCACCAGATAGCCCTCGCGGTCGTACAGTGTCAGGCTCCACCATTTGGCGGGCAAGGTGCCGCCGGTCACGACATAGCGGCACGCGCCGTCGAGCGGGGCACCGCTGTCGTCGGTGGCGGCAGTGTAATAGCGTGCCTCGGTCGCCGGGAGCGCGAGCAGCCCGCGCAGCGCCACCACGGCGCGGGTGTAGCGGCTGGCCTGCTCGGTCCCGAAATCGCGCCCCGTCACCCAGGGGCCGATCATGTTCTGCGAACCCAAGGCGCCTGCGCGCACGCTCAGCACCGCGCCGCCGCCGCCAAAGACGAGCCCGGCGATCGCGCAGATCGCCACGCGCTGCCAGTTCCTCACACCCACTCCCCCCGCTGTCAGGCGTTCACGCTGTCACGGGGGCGTCATAAACCGGTCACCCGCGCTCGCGCAATGCCGCTTGTGCCGCCGCGAGGCGTGCAATCGGGACACGATAGGGGGAGGCCGAGACGTAATCCAAGCCGACCTTCTCGCAGAAAGCGATCGATGCCGGGTCGCCGCCATGCTCGCCGCAGATGCCGAGCTTGATCTCAGGCCTCGTCGCGCGTCCGCGCTCGGCGGCCATCTCGATCAGCGCACCGACGCCTTCAACGTCGAGGCTGACGAAGGGATCGGTCGCGTAAATGCCCTGGTCGACATAGGTTGTCAGGAAGCGTCCGGCATCATCGCGCGAGACGCCGAGCGTCGTCTGCGTCAAGTCATTGGTCCCGAAGCTGAAGAAGGCGCCGACTTCGGCAATCTGCCCGGCCATGATCGCCGCGCGCGGCAGTTCGATCATCGTGCCGACGAGATAGTCGATCCGCCGCCCGCGCTCGGCGAAGACGGCCTCGGCCTGCGCGTCGACCACGGCTTTCATCAGTTCGAGCTCGCGGCGCGTCGCGACGAGCGGGATCATCACTTCGGGGATCGGGGCGGCACCGGTCTTCTCGGCCACGTCGATTGCGGCCTCAAAAATCGCGCGCGCCTGCATTTCGTAGATTTCGGGATAGGTCACGCCGAGCCGACAGCCACGGTGCCCGAGCATCGGGTTGAATTCGTGGAGCTCGCCCGCGCGGCGCCGCAGCGCCTCGATGCCGATACCGGTCGCTTCGGCCACATCGGCGAATTCGCTTTCGGCGTGCGGCAGGAACTCGTGCAGCGGCGGATCGAGCAGCCGGATCGTCACCGGCAGGCCCGCCATCACTTCGAAAATCTCGGTGAAATCGGCGCGCTGTTCGGGCAGCAATTTCTCTAGCGCCGCCCGCCGCCCGGCTTCGCTGTCGGCGAGGATCATCTGGCGCACCGCCGTGATCCGGCCCGGATCGAAGAACATATGCTCGGTGCGGCAAAGCCCAATCCCTTCCGCGCCGAACTCGCGCGCGGTGCGGCAGTCGAGCGGGGTTTCGGCATTGGTGCGCACGCGCATCCGCCGCACCTTGTCGGCCCAGCCCATCAGCACGCCGAAATCGCCCGCCAGCACCGGCTGGACGGTCGGCACTTCGCCGATCATCACTTCGCCCGATGCGCCGTCGATCGTGATTGTGTCGCCTTCGCGCACTTCGCGTGAGACTCCCGCGACGGTGACGCGCATCACCCGCGCTTTTGCGTCGATCGAGATGGTGCCCGCGCCCGACACGCACGGGCGGCCCATGCCGCGCGCGACCACCGCCGCGTGGCTGGTCATCCCGCCGCGTGCGGTGAGGATGCCGCGCGCTGCGTGCATGCCGTGGATGTCTTCAGGGGACGTTTCGATGCGGACGAGAATCACCGCATCGCCTAGCCCAGCACGGCGCTCGGCAGTTTCGCTGTCGAACACCACCACGCCCGATGCCGCGCCCGGCGACGCAGGCAGCCCCTTGGTCAACACGTCGCGCGGCGCTTTCGGGTCGAGCGTCGGGTGGAGTAGCTGGTCGAGCGCGGCGGGATCGACCCGCGCGACGGCTTCCTCTTCGGTGATCAGCCCTTCATTGGCCATGTCGACCGCGATCTTGAGCGCCGCTGAAGCCGTGCGCTTGCCCGAGCGCGTCTGGAGCATCCAGAGCTTGCCGCGTTCGACCGTGAATTCAATGTCCTGCATGTCGCGGTAATGCGTTTCGAGCAGGTCGAACACCTTCGCCAGTTCGGCATAGGTTTCGGGCATGGCCTCTTCCATGCTGAGCGGCTTGGCACCGGCCGCTTCACGCGCGGCGCGAGTCAGATATTGCGGCGTGCGGATGCCCGCGACGACATCTTCGCCCTGCGCGTTGATCAGGAATTCGCCGTAATAAGCGCGGTCGCCCTTCGCCGGATCGCGGGTGAAAGCAACGCCCGTCGCCGAGGTGTCGCCCATATTGCCGAACACCATTGCCTGCACGTTGACCGCCGTGCCCCAGTCGCCGGGGATCGCGTTGAGCTTGCGATAGACTTTGGCGCGTTCCGACTGCCACGATCCGAACACCGCGCCGATTGCGCCCCACAACTGATCATGCACATCTTGGGGGAAAGGCTTGTCCCACAGCTTTTCGACCAGTGCCTTGTATTCGGCGACGAGCGCCTGCCAGTCCTTGGCGGTCATTTCGGTGTCGAGGAAATAGCCCTGGTCTTCCTTGGCGATTTCGAGCGCTTCCTCGAAGGCGCCATGATCGAGTTCGAGCACGACATCCGAATACATCTGGATGAAGCGGCGATAGCTGTCCCAGGCGAAACGCTCGTCGCCGCTGGTCGCCGCGAGGCCAACGACGGTGGCGTCGTTGAGGCCAAGGTTGAGCACCGTGTCCATCATGCCGGGCATCGACACGCGCGCGCCCGACCGCACCGACACCAGCAACGGATCACTGGCATCGCCAAAGCGCTTGCCCGTAATCCCCTCGATATGCGCCAGGCCCTCGGCGACTTCGGCCTTCAGGCTGTCGGGGAAAAGCTGCCCCTCGTTCAGATAGCGCGTGCACATTTCGGTGCTGATCGTGAAGCCGGGCGGCACCGGCAGCCCGATCGAGGCCATGCCGTCGAGATTGGCGCCCTTGCCGCCGAGCAGTTCCTTGCCGAGCGTCTTGCCGTCGGCGCCACGCCCGTCCGAAACCCCGCCGCCGAAGCGGTAGACATATCTGCTCATCGATCGTTCCCGTCAGCCGCCGAAACCGGCGAAAATTGGTTGAAAGGTGTTAAAGGTTATTACCTATATGGAAAAAACGCCTATCCCACGATCTCCGAGAAGTCCGCGACTCGCAGCACCGCATCGCGCACTTTTTCCAACAATGAAAGCCGCGCTGCGCGCTTGTCTGGGTCGGGATCGTTGACGGTGACACTTTCGAAAAACGCATCGATTGGCGCGCGCAAGGTGGCAAGAGCGGCCATCGCGGCTTCGAAGTCTTCAGCGGCGACGGCGGCGGCAGCGGCGGGGGCGGCGATGTCGAGCGCGGCGATGAGCGCGGCTTCGGCGGGTTCGGGGGTGTAGCCTAAAGCCCTCTCCCCATTGGGGAGTTCCGGGTCGGATCGTCCCCCGGACGATCCTCGACCGTGCGGGGCACGGTCGTCCCGGAACTGGTTGGGTGAGGGGGTGGCCCCAAGCGACGCCGCCTGTGGCGCCCCCTCACCCCGGCCCTCTCCCCGATGGGGAGAGGGAGCAGGAACACCCCCCTCCTTCTTCAAAATATTCGCCGCCCGCTTGTACCCCGCGAGCAAATTCGCCCCATCCTCGGTGCCGATAAACGCCTGCAACGCCCGCACCCGCGCGAGCAGCCGGACGAGATCATCCTCGCCGCCGAGCGCGAACACCGCGTCGATCAGGTCGTGGCGGACCCCGGCCTCGCGCTGCTGGACTTTGAGGCGGTCGGCGAAGAAGTCGAGGAGCGATTGCCCCCTGTTCTCGGCAAAAGCTCTCAGCCGAAGCGGAGACCAATATGCGATTATCAAGTCTGACTGGGTGACGCGATGCTCTTTGAGGTCACCAGCGGAACGCACCTCCACGATATAAGGTGCCCACGGCTTGTCTTCTCGGATTCCAATCAGATCATCAGGGCCAGAGATTTTCCGAACAAGATTTGGTAAGATCACGTCCTCCAAATCCTTGCGTCGTCGGTCGAGAAGCGGCCCGATTAGCCCGAACAAAAGTCGCATCGCGTGCCGTAAAGGTAGGCGCAAGTGGTTGTTCGCAAGCAAATTCAGCACAGCTAGCGCGGCACGCCTTAGGGCGAACGGGTCTCTTGATCCAGTCGGTTCCTCGTCCAACGCGAAGAAGCAAAACAAAGTATCCAGCTTATCCGCCAGCGACACCGCCACCGTCACTGGATCGGTCGGCACGTCGTCGCCCTGCCCGACCGGCTTGTAGTGATCGCGGATCGCGGCGGCGACGCGGGGGTCTTCGCCCAAAGCCTTACCCTGCGCTGCGGCGTAATAGCCGCCCATCAGCCCCTGCAATTCGGGGAATTCGCCGACCATGCCGGTGACGAGATCGGCCTTGCAGAGCCGGGCTGCGCGTTCGGCTAGGTTGGCGAGCTCACCCTGACTCACTCCCGAACCGTTCGTGTCGAGCGAAGTCGAGACACCCCGCGACTCGCTTGCGGCCCGTCCCTCGACTTCGCTCGGGACGAACGGAGTGGGTGGGGCTGATGCGGACCCAACAATCCCTTCCTCACACAACCACCGCGCGAGCTTCGCCACGCGCTCGACCTTGTCCGCGACCGTCCCCAGTTTCTCGTGGAACACGATCCGGTCGAGCTTCTTCGCCTGCTCCGCGAGCGGCACCTTCAGGTCGGTCTCAAAGAAGAAGCGCGCATCGCTCAGCCTTGCGGCGAGCACTTTGCGGTTGCCCTCGACGATCCGCGCGCCGCCATCCTCGGCGTCGATATTGGCGGTGCAGATGAAGGCGTTGGCCAGTTTCCCATCGGCATCGTTGCAGACAAAGTATTTCTGGTTCACCCGCGCGGTGAGCTGGATCACTTCGGGCGGGACGCTGAGGAATGCTTCGTCGAAGCGGCCGAGCAGCGGCACCGGCCATTCGGTGAGCCCGGCGTTCTCCGCGAGCAGCCCAGCGTCCTCGATCAAGGTGAGGCCCGCCTTGCGCGCCGCCATCTTGGCGCCGAGCGCGATGATGTTCGCGCGCTCGTCCTGATCGACGATGACATGCGCGTCGCGGAGCTGCTCGACATAGGTCGCGGCACTGTCGATCGGGATCGTGCCGTGCGACATGAAGCGGTGGCCGAGCGTGTCGCGCCCGCTGGCGATGCCCGCGACTTCACAGGGCACCGTGACACCGTCCAGCAGCGCGACGATGCCTTGCAGCGGCCTCACCCACCGCAAGCTCTCGGTGGACAGCGAGGCGGCGCCCCAGCGCATCGATTTGGGCCAGGGGAAGGCGCGAATGATCGCGGGGATCGCTTCGGCGAGCACATCGGCGGTCGCGCGGCCGGGCTTGTCGATGACGGCGAAATAGACGCCGTCGCGCTCGACGAGCTGGTCCTGCGTCAGGCCGGTCTTGCGCAGGAACCCTTCGAGCGCTTGCGGCGGTGCGCCGGTTTTCGGACCCTTGGTCTCCTCCGACACTGCCGCCGTCTGGAGCGGCAGCCCGCGCGCGATCAGCGCGAGGCGGCGGGGGGTGGCGTAGGTGGTGATGTCGCTCGCGGTAATCCCGGCCTTGGCGAGTTCGGCGACGAACAGCTTGGCTAGGTCCTCGCGCGCCTTCGCCTGCATCCGCGCCGGGATCTCTTCCGAGCGAAGCTCGAGCAGAAAATCGCTCATGCGGAGAAAACTCGTGCGGTTTCGGCTAGGCCAAACCTCTTCGCGTTCTTTGCGTTCTTTGCGTTCTTTGCGTGAAAAAGAAGAATTGGTTCACGCGAAGAACGCGAAGAACGCAAAGAGAAGAAGAAGGTTCTTGTGCCTGCGGCGCTTGGGAGCATCACGACCATCCGTGTTTCTCCATCCATGCGGCGCACGCACCCTTCGCCAGATCGCGGACCTGGCCCATGTAGCTGGCGCGTTCCTGCACCGAAATGACGCCGCGCGCCTGGAGCAGGTTGAAGACGTGGCTCGCCTTGATCGCCTGCTCATAGGCCGGGATCGGCAACCCCGCCGCGAGTGAATTTTCGCATTCGGCGGTGTGCTTGCGGAACTGGTCGAACAGCGACTCGGTGTTCGCGACTTCGAAATTCCACGCGCTCATCTCGCGCTCGTTTTCGAGGAAGACGTCGCCATAGCTGACGCCCGCATCGTTGAACGCCAGATCGTAGATGCTGTCCTTGTTCTGGATATACATCGCCAGCCGTTCGAGGCCGTAAGTCAGCTCGCCCGCGACCGGCTTGCAGTCGAAGCCCCCCATTTGCTGGAAGTAGGTGAACTGCGTCACTTCCATCCCGTCGCACCAGACTTCCCAGCCGAGCCCCCAGGCGCCGAGCGTCGGGCTTTCCCAGTCATCTTCGACGAAGCGAATGTCGTGGCAGCCGAAATCGATGCCGATCGCCGCGAGCGAGCCGAGGTACAGCGCCTGCAAGTCGGGCGGGCTTGGCTTCAGGATCACCTGATATTGGTAATAATGCTGGAGCCGATTCGGGTTTTCGCCATAGCGGCCGTCGGTCGGGCGGCGGCACGGCTGGACGAAGGCGGCGTTCCACGGATCGGGGCCGAGCGCGCGCAGGGTGGTGGCGGTATGGAACGTCCCCGCGCCCATTTCCATGTCGTACGGCTGCAAGATCACGCAGCCCTGTTCGCTCCAATAATCATGGAGTTTCAGGATCATGCGCTGGAAACTGAGTGGCTGGGCGGCCAAGGCTGACGGTCTTTCGCAGATGCGGTAAAATCTGCCTTCCTTTGGCGCGCGCGTCGGGGCGGGTCAATGGCTGTTGCGGGGTCAAAGTCAGGCGAGAGTGACCATAAGTCAGGTCATCTTGACAAAGTCGCGACTCGCTGTCATTTAGTCATGCGTGCCTTACATTTCGTTAGGCACCCCTGACGGAGAAGTCCATGTGTTCCCGTTCGACAGACGCAAGCCGCGACGATTGGGTCGCGATCTTTGGCGCGCTGGTGGCGATGGCGATTTCGCTCGCGTCGATTTTGGCGCATTAAGCCGAGCCGTGAAGAACCGGCTCAAAGTGCTGCGCGCCGAACGCGACTGGAGCCAGGCCGAGCTGGCGCTGGCACTCAATGTTTCGCGCCAGGCCGTCAACGCGGTCGAGACCGGCAAACACGATCCCTCGCTGACGCTGGCCTTCCGCATCGCGCGGCTTTTCGAAATGCGCATTGAGGAGGTTTTTGACGATGGCTTTGTTGGAGGGCCGCATGACTGAGCGCGGCGGCGGCCACGATTGGCGGCTTACCGGGTTGATGATTACCTGGCTGCTGGGCCTCACGGCGATTTGCGGTTTTTTGGCGGGTCTGCTGCACAATGTATCGGCAAACAAGGCGCCCACCGCCCTGCAATTGACGCTTGCGGCGATCCTCGTGGTGCTCGGCATTGCGATGCTTGGGCTTGCCGTCCGGCACGGTCGCAAGCTGCTTGCGCGCGATCCG
>JAIETY010000069.1 GCA_019744885.1 Sphingomonas sp. | reverse complement strand
CTTGCCGGTCAGCTCGCAAATGCGCGACATCGCTTTAAATCCTGAAAACACGTGAGCGTGGAAAGGGCGCGCCGATACCGTGCCATGTCCGCGCCGTCAACCTTTTCCCGCCTCGCGCGATGCAACTCGCGCCGGTGTCGGGCGTTATTGCGCTGACGATTTGATCGGCGACAGGAGCTTGACGATGCGATTTCTGCTTGGACTGGTGGGCGTGGCCGCGCTGTTGTTCCTCGGTGCGTGGGCGCTCGGCCTGGTGACGCTCAACCAGACGCAGGTCGCGCGCGCCCGAAGTCAAGGTCGAGGGCGGGCAAGCCCCCGGCTTTGCGGTGAATGTCGCAACCGTCGAGCTCGGCAGCGAAAACAAGACGGTCGAAGTCCCGACCGTCAGCGTCACCAAACCCGGCGACCCCAAGCCAGACGCCCGCGCCAAATGATCGCGCGCTAGCCTGGTCGGCGCGTGGCGCGCATAAGGGGGCAATGTTCCCGCTGCCCGATCCGATGCGCGAAGCGCTTGCGGCCGCCATCGAGGCGGCTGACGACGGCGAAGTGCCCGTTGGCGCGGTGATTACGCGCGGCGGCAAGGTTATCGCACGCGCCGCCAATGCCCCGCGCCGGCTCAACGATCCGACGGCCCACGCCGAAATTCTGGCGATTCGCGCCGCCGCGCTCGTGCTCGACCGCGACCGTCTTGACGGCTGTGACCTGTGGGTGACGCTCGAACCCTGCGCGATGTGCGCGGGCGCTATTGCGCACGCCCGCATCGACCGCGTCTATTATGGCGCCGATGACCCCAAGGGCGGCGCCATCGCCCACGGCCCGCGCTTCTTCACCCAGCCGACCTGCCACCATCACCCCGAAATCTATCCGCACATCGGCGAGCGCGATTCGGCCGATCTGTTGCGCACCTTCTTCGCCGCGCGGCGCTAGCAACGTCGAGGTGGAAGGACTCGCTATCGTCCGTTCGTGCTGAGCTTGTCGAAGCACTGCCCTTCTTCTTCGGGCCGCTTGCAAAAGAAGGACGGCCCTTCGACAAGCTCAGGGCGAACGGTTGGGACGAGCAACGCAGGACAAAGCCCCACCGCTGAACAGCAACGGTTGTCGCGCCGCGTGAAACCCGGCAAAGGATGATCCGGGCCATGCAACCTTTTCCCTGGATCGATGTCGCGATCATTTTCGCGCTGGTACTCGTCAATGGCGTTTTCGCCATGTCGGAGCTTGCCATTGTATCGTCCCGGCGTGCCCGGCTCGAAGCGATGGCGCGCGCCAAGGTGCGTGGGGCGGGCACCGCACTGGCGCTCGCCGCTGATCCCGGCAAGCTGCTCTCGACGAGCCAGATCGGTATCACCCTGATCGGCATCATCGCCGGTGCCTTTTCGGGCGCGAGCCTCGGCGCGCCGGTCGGCGAACGGCTGCAGTGGATGGGCCTGAGCGCCAACCTTGCCGAGACACTGGGTTTCACGGTCGTCATCGGCATCACCACCTATGCCTCGCTCGTCATCGGCGAGCTGGTGCCCAAGCAAATCGCGCTGCGCAGCCCCGAAGCCATCGCCGTCGTCGTCGCCGCGCCGATGCTCTGGCTGTCGCGGGCGGCCGCACCTCTCGTTTGGCTGCTCGATTCGTCGAGCGCGCTGCTGTTCCGCCTGATGCGGCTGCAGCGCGAGAGCGAAGACAATGTGACCGCCGAAGAGCTTCACATGATCGTCGCCGAAGCGAGCAAATCGGGGATCATCGAGGAGCATGAGCGCTCGATCATCTCGGGCGTGGTCCGCCTCGCCGATCGCCCCGTGCGCGAAGTGATGACGCCGCGCACCGACATCGAATGGATCGACGCGACGCTCGACGAAGACGGCATCCGCGCCGCGCTGATGACGGCGGGGCACAGCCGCTTGCCCGTCGCCGAAGGATCGGTCGACACGGTGATCGGCGTCGTCCAGGCGCGCGACATTGCGCAGGCCTTGTTCCGGGGCGAGCCGATCGATCTGCGCGCGCTGATGCGGCAGGCGCCCGTCGTGCTCGACCAGATCGACGCAATGGACGCGCTCGATGCCTTGCGCGCCGCCGAAGTGCCGATGGCCTTCATCCACGACGAATATGGCCATTTCGAAGGGATCGTCACGCCCGCCAATCTGCTCGCCGCCATCGCGGGCGAATTCGCATCGGACACCGACCCCGATGTCGAGCCATCGGTCGTCGAACGCGACGACGGATCGCTGCTGGTCGCGGGCAATATGGCGGCCGACGCGCTCGCCGAGCGGCTCGGTATCACCCTGCCCGAGGACCGCGACTATGCGACCGTCGCGGGGCTCGCGCTCAGCGTGTTCCGCCACTTGCCCGGCGAAGGCGAGCATTTCGTCGAACAAGGCTGGAAGTTCGAAATCGTCGACCTCGACGGCCGAAGGATCGACAAGCTGCTGGTAAGCCTGGCGCGGCGGCGGGAGGGGTAGCGGAGCAATTGATGCGGTACTGGCACGTGAACCAATGAATCGGAACGACCGAATGTTGGACAGCGGACTGGCCGGTTTGGAGCGGTGACTTGCAGTAATCGGACATTCGTTGTCGAGCGTGAATACATTCTCTGGGCGCCCCAGGATCGGCTAATGGTGAAATCTCTTGAGCGCGACGCACGACCGGCTCACCTTGACCAAGGTGCATTGGAAAGCAGGCCGCTTCTTCACTTTGCCAGTCGACGACAGAGAATACATCCCGAGACCCGCCATCCCAAATACCGTGAGCCATCCCCACAACGGCGGGCCGCGAACTCTATTGACCCCCGGCGCGACCCCGTGCGAGTCCTATGTGATAAGTAGAGACAATCGGAGAGGGCGGCATGGCAATCGCGGCACGGGCGATTCCAATGAGCAATCATGCCCGCATGCTCGTGCCGCTGCTCGGCGTCGCGGTGTTCATCAACTATGTCGATCGCGGCAATCTCGCGACCGCCGGGCCGTTGCTCAAGACTGAACTCGGCCTTACCAACACCGCCTTCGGGCTGCTTATTTCGGCTTTTTTCTGGGTTTATGCGCCGGCGCAATTGCTCGCCGGATGGGCCGCGCAGCGCTTTTGCGCGTATCGTGTGCTCGCCTTTGGCCTGGCGCTATGGGCGGTCGCGACGATGGCGATGGGGCTTGCGCATGGCTTTGCGGCGCTATTTGCGTTGCGGCTTTTGCTGGGGCTGGGCGAGGCGGTGGCATTCCCATGCGCGTCAAAACTGATCGCCGATCATGTGCCGCCCGAGCGCTTTGGCCAGGCCAATTCAGCGACCGCGCTGGGGCTGTCGTTCGGTCCGGCATTTGGAATCTACGTCGGCGGGATGGTGATGGCGGGCTTTGGCTGGCGCGCGAGCTTTATCGGCTTTGGCGCGCTGTCGCTTTTGTGGCTGGTGCCGTGGCTGATGCTCAAACGCGACGCGCCGCGGCTGCATCCCACCCCTGATTATATACCAACGCTGCGCGCCATCGCGTCGCGTCGCCCTGCGATTGCCGCAGCGCTTGGCCATTTTTGCATCAATTACAGCTTTTATTTCCTGCTCGCCTGGTTGCCGCTTTACCTTGTCAAGACACATGGTTTCTCGCTCGTGCAAATGGGCGCGATTGGCGGGATGCTCTATTTCGTGGCCGGGTTGAGCGCGCTCGGTTTCGGTTATTTGCCCGATCGCTGGATCGCAAATGGCGCAAGCGTTAACCGGGCACGCAAAACGATGCTGGTCGGCGGGCTGCTGATAACCGCAGCGACGCTTGCCGCTGCCGCGCTCGGCAATGCGACGATTGCGATTGGCGCGCTTTTTGTTGGCCAAGCGGTGAGCGGGATGACGGGAAGCAACCTTTTTGCCGCTGGCCAAACGCTTGCCGGGCCTTTGGCGTCGGGGAAGTGGATCGGCTTTCAGAACGCGGTCGGTAATCTCGCGGGGATCGTCGCCCCGGCGCTCACTGGCTGGCTGGTCGATCAGAATGGCAATTTTGGCGCCGCCTTTGCGATTGCCGCTGGCGTATCGCTGTTGGGCGCGCTGTGTTGGGAGGTGTTGGTCGGGCGTATCGCGCCGCTCGCATGGCGCTGATGTTGCGTCGAGTGGATGCAGAGGGGCCCAGCCCTTGAGAGATTGTTATCGTCGCCACAATGAGAAATTATCGTGACCGAGACTGAGGCGCTTGCCGCTGAGCAGCTTTTCAACCCAATAACTGCGCGTCAGCTTTCGGGCCAATCGACGCGGCGGGTCCGGTCTGAACGGCTATAGCTGGGTGGTTACCGGACGTTCGCAAATGCTTCCGAGAGCGCAGCATATTGGATGGTTGACGTGTCGGTAAGGGCGTCGTCGCGCCCCGAAGGAATATCATCGTAACAAATCGGATGGTCAAACTGGCTCGCGGAAAAGTCGTAACGCTCTCCGTCAATCAAATTGTAGAAGTGCCATGCATCACCAACGCTGGTCTTCGCGATCTCGCCGCCGAGGTGATCCTGCGCCACCATTGCCGTTACGCTGCATTGGCCACGTGCGGGGTTAGACGAGCTGAATGTACTCGCGGTCGCCATTGACCAGCATTTTTCGATAAGGATACCGAACTCAAATGGGGTGAGGACCATCAGGCAAATTTAGCAATCGCCGCTGATATCCGCAATGGGGGCGAAAGCCGCCGCGCCGGTTTCTGAGTCCCCGTCCTGATCTGATGCCGCATCAGTCCGTGGCTCGCCGTCGGCAAAGCCGTCGGCCGGGTTCGGCTGGAGTCCACCCGCCGACACAGGGGCAGCCCGCAAAGTAATACTTTGCGGGCTGCCCCTGTACCCGTCAGTACATATGCTGCCCGCCATTGATGCTCAGCGTCGACCCGGTCACGAACGCGCCGCCGTCACAGCACAGAAAGGACACCGCGCGCGCAATTTCGTCGGCCTGGCCCAGCCGCCCGACCGGAATCTTTGCGACGATTTTCTCGAGCACTTCGGGCGGGACCGCCGCGACCATATCGGTATCGATATAGCCCGGCGCGATCGCATTCACGGTCACGTTGAACTTCGCGCCTTCCTGCGCCAGCGCCTTGGTGAAGCCGTGGATGCCCGATTTGGCGGCGGCGTAATTGACCTGGCCGTACTGCCCGGCCTGGCCATTGATCGAGCCGATGTTGACGATGCGGCCCCATTTGCGCTCGCGCATGCCAGGGAACACGGCCTTCGCCATGTTGAAGCAACCGCCCAAATTGGTGTCGATCACTTCCTTCCACGCCTGATAGGTCAGCTTCAGGATGGTGCCGTCGCGGGTGATGCCGGCATTGTTGACGAGGATATCCACCGGCCCGAGCTCTTCGGCGACCAGCGCGGCGCCCGCCTGGCTCGCGTCGAAATCGGCGACGTCCCATTTATAGGCCTTGATGCCGGTGCGTTCGGTGAATTCGCGCGCGCGCTCGTCATTGCCTGCGTAATTGGCCGCGACGGTAACGCCTTGTGCTTGCAGGCCAAGGCTGATGGCCTCGCCGATTCCTCGTGTGCCGCCGGTAACGATCGCAACGCGTGCCATAAACCTCTCCTCTTTATCGTTAGGGAAAGGCTAGTCCGGTGCGCGCCATCCTTCAAGCTCGCGCGCGAGCAACGCACGCAACATGGCGATTCCACCGGGTGAATCGTTGAGGCAGGGCAGATAGGCGAAGTGGGTGCCGCCTGCTTCCTCAAACTGCTCGCGCCCGCGAATCGCGATTTCCTCCAGCGTTTCGAGGCAGTCGGACGAAAAGCCGGGCGCCACCACCACGACTTTCTTGACGCCCTTGGTCGGCAGCGCCTCGAGCGTGAGGTCGGTCGCGGGTTCGAGCCAGATCGCCGAGCCGAATCGCGACTGGAAGGTCACCGTTACCTCGCGCCCGAGCGCTTCGCCGAGCAGCCGCGCAGTCTTCTGGCACTGGCAATGATAGGGATCGCCAAGGTCGAGCGTGCGCGCGGGCATGCCGTGAAAGCTGACGAGCAGCGCGTCGGGCTCGAAGTCGAGGCCGGCAAGCCCCTCGGTGATCGACGCGCGCAATGCCTCGATATGCACCGGGTCGTCATAATAGGGCGGCAAGGTGCGCAGCGCCGGCTGCCAGCGCATCGCCCGCAGCAGTTCGAACGCCTTGTCATTCGCGGTCGCCGTCGTTGCCGCGCAATATTGCGGGTAGAGCGGCGCGAGCAGGATGCGGTCGCAACCCGCGTCGCGCAGCCGCTGCATCACCGTTTCGATCGACGGGTTGCCATAGCGCATCGCCCAATCAACGATCACGTTGTCGCCGAACGCATCTTTCAGCGCCACGGCCTGGCGCTTGGTGTTGGCAGCGAGCGGCGAGCCGTCGTCGGTCCAGACCGCGCGATAGGCCTCCGCCGATTTCTGGGGCCGCGTGTTGAGGATGATCCCGCGCAACACCGGCTGCCACACGATCGCGGGCAGCTCGACCACGCGCCGGTCCGACAGAAACTCGCGCAGGTAGTTTTTGACCGATTTGGTATCGGGGCCGTCCGGCGTGCCGAGATTGGTGAGCATCACGCCGATGCGGCGCGGCTTGACAGGAGGATGGTCGGCGGGGCGGCTCATACCGGCGCCGTAAACGGCAAGTTGCGGAAGCGAAAGCCCGCAGCAGCTTGCAAGGCATTGGCAATTGCGGGGGCGACCGGTGGCACCGCCAGCTCGCTCACCCCGCCGGGCTCCGCTTCGCTGCGGATGAGCTCGACAGTGATGTCGGGAATGTCGGCCAGCAGCGGCAGGTTGAGCTGGCCGAAATGATGTACCGTTGCCTGGCCGTCGCGAAAGCCGGTCGTGCCGCCGAGTGCTGCCGCGACGCCGAACAGCAAGCCGCCCTCGATCTGCTGAAGGACGAGGTCGGGATTGATCTGGCGCCCGCAATCAACCGCCGCGACGATGCGGTCGACGCGCGGGCGTCCGGCTTCGAGATGCGCTTCGACCAGCACCGCGATATGGCTGCCGCGAAACGAGTGGCAGGCTATGCCCTGGCCGCTGCCGGCGACGCCGCCTTCCCAGCCGCCAAGCGATGCCGCCGTCGACAGGCAGCGCACGAGGCGCGGCTCGCCGGTGATCGCGACGCGGAACGACAGCGGCTCGGTGCCCGCGACATGCGCGAGTTCGTCGAGGAAGCATTCGGTGAAGAAGGCGGTGTAGCTATGCGCGCCCGACCGCCAATGACCGGTCGGCACCCCGATATCGACCGGGTGGTGATCGATCGCAAAATTGGGGAAGCGGTAAAAGGGCAGCGCGCCCGCGACGGCATAGGGATCGCCGACGCCGTGCAGCGCGAGTGCGGCTTGGACGGCGGACTCGCCCGCGAACAGCCGCGCGGCAATCTCGCGACCCGTGGCAGGCGCGGCGATCTTGGCGAGCCAACCCATGATGCTGCCGTTGAGCCCCACGCGCGCGGTCAGTCGTGCGACGGCGGGGGGGCGGAAGCGATCATGCGCGAAGTCCTCGCGCCGCGACCAGACCAGCTGGACCGGGCGCTTCACTTTCTGGGCGATCAGCGCGACCTGCGCGGCAACCTCGTGATCGAGATTCGCGCCGAACGAGCCACCCGCCATCATCGGGTGCAGCACGACCGCGCCTTCGGCGATGCCAATCGCGGCGGCAGCGGCAGCGCGCGCGCGGGCAGGGGCGAGCGTCGGCAGCCACAGGTCGAGCTGGCCGCGTGCGAATCGCGCGGTCGCGGTCATCGTTTCCATCGACGCATGCACGGCCATGCCGACGCGGTAATCGGCGGTTACAACGCGCGCGCCCTTGAACACGCTCCGCAAATCGCCGCGCGACGCCATCCGCTCGCCGGGGCCGTTGAGTGCCGCCGTCAGTGCCTTGTCGATGCTGGCGGTCGAGGCGCGCGGGCCGGTGGTCTCGAAGCGCAGGTTGATCGCGTCGAGCGCCTGGTTCGCGCTCCACCAGCTGCTCGCGACGGCGGCGACCCAGGTGTCGGTCGCGACGATGTCGACCAGCCCGCGAATGCCCTCGGCACGCTTGCGGTCGAATGATTTGACGTGGCCGCTGCCCGGCGGTGCCTGACGGATCGCCGCATAGACCATGTCGGGCAAGCGAATGTCGCCCGCGAAATTGGCCGAGCCATCGACCTTGGCGGGCACGTCGAGCCGGGGCAGCGACTGGCCGGTGAGCCGCCCGGTGTCGCCGGTGCGCAGCGGCAGCGAGTCGGGGAGGTCAAGCGCGGCGGCTTCGGCGGCGAGCGGGCCGAAACGCAATTGCTGCTTGCCATGAGTGACGAAGCCATTGGCAGTGCTGCACGCGCGCCAGTCGACGCCCCAGCGCGCCGCCGCCGCCTTGCACAGCAGCACGCGCGCCGCCGCCCCGGCGCGGCGCAGGTCGCGTTCGAAGCTGCGCACCGATGTCGAGCCCGCCGTCAGCATCAACGTCGTGCGCGTCGCATAACCGCGCGTCAGTTCGGGCGGGAGGCCTGCAAACACGCCTTCGAGCATTTCCTCGGCCCCAAGCGCGTTGGCGTAGAGCGGGTTGAGCGGCGCGGGTTCGACCGATACGGTGCGCCAGTCAGCGCCGAGCTCATCGGCCAATATCTGCGGCAGCGAGGTGTAGACGCCCTGGCCATGCTCGGTCTGGGGGATGGCGACCGCGACATGGCCGTCGGCGCCGATCTTCAGCCACGCGCCATAGATCGTCTCGCCCGGTGCGGCGGCGAGGTTGGGCGCATAGCGGCGCGGCCACACGCCCCAGGCCACGAGCAGCCCGAGGCCGGCGCCCCCGCCAATCAGCAGGCGACGCCTGTCGATACGCACTCCCAAAGCCATAGCGCCGCCCTAGGGCCGGAACGGTCGCAGCGCCAGCGTCACGCGGCTTGCGCTTCCTCGGCATAGCGCGCGCGATAGGTGGCGCGAATCGTCACCTTGTCGATCTTTTCGGTGCCGAGCCGGGCGAGCGGCGCGTCCGACAGCCAGATCATGCGTGGTACCTTGAAGGCGGCGATGCGCGCGGTCAGGAATTCGGTGAGCGCTTCGGCATCAAGCACCGCGCCGGGGCGGACATGCACGACCGCGCCCGGTACTTCGCCGAAGCGTTCGTCGGGCAAGCCGAACACCGCGACTTCGGCGACGCAGGGGTTTTCGTAAATCGCGGCTTCGACTTCCTGGCACGAGATATTCTCGCCGCCACGAATGATGATGTCTTTCTTGCGGTCGACGATGAACAGATAGCCGTCGTCGTCGAGATAGCCGATGTCGCCGGTCAGGAAGAAGCGATCCTCGGTAAAGGCATCGCGCGTCGCCTCGGGCCGGTTGTAATATTCCTTGAAGTTGCAGATCGACCGGATCGCGACTTCGCCGCGATCGCCCGCTTGCACCGGCTGCTCCTTGGCGTCGAGGATCGCGAGTTCGACCAAAGGCGGCGAGGCGCGCCCGGTCGAATTGGGCTTGGCGAGGTAATTTTCGCGGAAATTGCCGCAGCCGACGCCATTGGTCTCGGTCAGACCATAGCCGAGCAGGGGCTTGGCGCCGCCCATTTCCTCGCTCAGCCGCCGGACATGCTCGACCGGGCGCGGCGCGCCGCCGGCAGCGAAATCGGTGCAGCTTGTCAGATCATAGTTGGGCCGGTTGGGGTGGGTGAGAATCTCGAAACTCATCAGCGGCACGCCGACGAAATAGCTGACGCGCTCTTGTTCGATCAGCCGCATCGCTTCTTCGGCATCCCACTTCGGCATCAGCACGAGCTTGCGGCCCATCGCGAAGCTCTGAAGGAAGACGGGCACTTCGGCAGTGACGTGGAACAGCGGCACATTGAGCAAGGTCGCATGCTGCGTCGGCGGCGGCGTGCCATCCTGCGTCGCCAGCGCCAGCATCGTCAGCGCGCTCACCAGATAATTGAACACGGCTTGCGTGATCGCGCGGTGATCGCTGAGCGCGCCCTTCGACTGGCCGGTCGAGCCGCTGGTGAACAGGATCGTCGCATTGTCATCGCCCATCAGCATCGGCAG
>JAIETY010000166.1 GCA_019744885.1 Sphingomonas sp. | reverse complement strand
CCTCCATCTGCCGTGGAAGCCCTTTGAATCAGCCTATCTGCATATTTTCAAGAGGCTGATTGGGTTTTGACCCTAGCGACGCTCGCCCCCTACCCCTCCACCATCTCCGCCAGTTCCAGCCAGCGCAACTCCGCCGCGACCTTCTCCGCCCTCGCGGCGTTGATCGACTTGGTCGGCAGTTTGAAACGGGTCGCTCAGGTCGGTCGCCGCGCAGTTGCCGATGGTTACTGGAACCGGGCTGCCGTCACCATTTTCGATTCTTCGGCAGCTTGCAACTTGCTAGCGGATGATTGGTGATCAGAGGCCCCCCAAGACCTTTTGCGACGCCACCGCGCCAGTCGCGACCGGCGCGCGCGAGGGCGGAAATGCCGCTGTCGCCAAGGCCAAAATCGGTACGAAAAATGCCTCGCTCGGGCTCGTAGTAAAGAACGGCGTTCTTGATTCCATCGGTCACGAGCACAAAGCCCTCTTCACCCACCGGTTCGGCGCTGAATACGCGCGTTGTCAACCCGGCATGGGTCCAACTCATGCCAACCGCAAGATCAGTGCATTGGCGCGGCACCACGAAATTGGCAAAGCCCGGCGACGCGCCACCGCCGGACTTGAGGCAGAAAAAATCCGGGTTTGAACAGTCGTACGTTCTCCATGCATAAGGGACGGCGTAGCTTTCTCTCTCATAGTATAAATCGAGAACAAACATGCCGAATACATATGAAGGACGGTAACAATTTCGATCATCACTATTTGCAATCAACATCGCGCCGCACGCAATAGTGCCAGCCAACCTGCGGAGGAAGTTAGTAACCATAGGGCGGACTCGCCATCGTAGGCATGCCGATCAGATCGCCAATGGCACGGGCCAGATAATTGACGTAATTCTCATTCGTCCTGAATTGCGCAGACTCACTGAACTCGTTCGGGCGATTTGGATCCTGCAGATATTCTCGAAATCGCGCCGCATAGAATGCGTCGGCTTCAGGAAGAGTATGAGCAAGTTCTGCAATATCAGATAAGCTCTGCCCGGCTCACCCCAAGCATCATATCCTCTGAGCGTGGTTCCAAGCAATGTCGATATCCATCCCGTCGATTCCTTCTTAATTTCTCCACCATAATTTTTAGGAAAACGCGAATTCTCTGTAACAAGAAAATCTAAATTCAAGAGATTGCTATAAATTTGATCGAGTGCGACAGGCTTACCATCTTTGCTCATGATGCTCACGTTTATTGCATTTGGCAAATTGCCGAGACGTGTCATGATTGCCAAAGCAAGTGCCTTCAGGCGCTGGCTCGGTGCGTCGTTTAGCGGATTTGGCGTCTCATTGGATATTGTGCGAACGTCAGGAGCAGTATTTCCTGAATCTGGTTGAATTGACGCGTCGCCAGAATCGTTATCGACAGTTAATTCAGCCCAATAATGAGCAAAATCCTGCGTTGATCCATTAAAAAGATTCACGATATCAATAAAAAAATCATTTGATGATCTTTTTGCTGAAACAACAACTTCTGTTACATCGGAGCTGGGCATATATAAGGCCTTATCGAGAAAACAAAACTGTTCTGTCCGTAAGACGTCATCATTCTATATATCGAATTTACTGATTCGGTCAATTTCTAATTTGGCATCTGGGGGATGCATTCTCAGGATGTTGTTCCCTCCACCATCTCCGCCAGTTCCAGCCAGCGCAACTCCGCCGCTTCTTTCTCCGCCCTTGCCGCATCGACCGACTTGGTCAGCATCTCGAACCGCGCGAAATCCTTCGTGTACAGCCCCGGATCGGCGAGCGCTGCCTCGTCGCGCGCGATGGCCGCGTCCAGAACCTCGATCCGCTTGGGCAGTTGCTCGTAATCGCGCTGGTCCTTGTAGGTCAGCCGCACCTTGGGCGGGGGCGGCGGGGCGGGAGCAGGCGCGGCTGGCTTGGCGATCTTCTTCGCGCCGGGCCGCTGGCGCTTGGCTTCCCAATCGGCATAGCCGCCCGCGACGACATCGACCGTGCCGGACCCATCCAGCCCCAAAGTCACCGTCACCGTGCGGTCGAGGAAATCGCGGTCGTGGCTGACGATCAGCACGGTGCCGCCATAATCGCCGATCACTTCCTGCAGCAGGTCGAGCGTTTCGAGATCGAGGTCGTTGGTCGGCTCGTCGAGCACGAGCAGGTTCGACGGCCGCGCAAATTCGCGCGCGAGCAGCAGGCGGGATCGCTCGCCGCCCGATAAGGTGCCGATCTTCGCGTCGACCATATTGCCGTCGAACAGGAACTCCTTGAGATACCCCACGACGTGCTTCTTGGCGCCGAGCACTTCGATCCAGTCGCCGCCATCCGCCAGCACGTCGCGGATCGTTTTCTCCGGCGCCATCAGTTTGCGCTGCTGGTCGATCACCACGCCGTCCAATGTCTTCGCCAGCCGGATCGTGCCGCTGTCGGGGGCGAGTTCGCCGGTGAGCAATTTGATCAAGGTCGTCTTGCCCGCGCCGTTCCGCCCGACAATCCCGATCCGGTCGCCGCGGGTTACCCGCAGCGTCAGGTCGCGGATGATCGTGCGGTCGCCGTAAGCCTTGGAGATATGCTTGGCGTCGATCACCACCTTGGTCCTGGCATCGTCGCTGGCAATCGCGAGATTCGCCGACCCTTGCGGCCCCAGCATCGACGCGCGTTCGGCGCGCATTTCCTTGAGCTTCGACAGCCGCCCCTGGTTGCGCCGC
The DNA here is from genome assembly GCA_019744885.1 of Sphingomonas sp. Classification (GTDB taxonomy): domain Bacteria; phylum Pseudomonadota; class Alphaproteobacteria; order Sphingomonadales; family Sphingomonadaceae; genus Sphingomonas. The sequence goes on along the minus strand of JAIETY010000166.1, from coordinate 7,254 downwards.
CGCCGGCCGGTGACGCCGCGCAACAGCCAATGCTCCTCGATCTTGAGCTTGGCATCGAGCCGTTCGGCATTGCGCTCTTCCTCGGCATAGACCTGCTCGGTCCATGCCTCGAACCCGCCGAAGCCGACTTCGGCGCGGCGGATCGCGCCGCGGTCGAGCCACAGGGTCTGCTTGGTCAGCCGGGTCAGGAAGGTGCGGTCGTGGCTGATGACGATGAACGCCCCATTGTAGCGCGCGAGCCAGTTTTCGAGCCATTCGATCGCGGCAATATCGAGGTGGTTGGTCGGCTCATCGAGCAGCAACACGTCCGGACCTTGCGCGAGCGCGCGCACGATCGCCGCTCGCCGCCGCTCGCCGCCCGATGCGCTCGCCGCCTCGCGGTCGAGGTCGATGCCGAGCTGGTCGGCGATCGCATCGGCTTCATAGCCGAGCGGGGCATCGTCGCCCGCCATCACGAAATCGCGCAAGCTGGCGTGCCCCGCGACGCTCGGATCCTGTTCGAGCAGGATCACCTTGGTCCCGGGCACGATCGTGCGCCGCCCCTCGTCGCAATCGATGGCGCCGGCGATGAGCTTCAACAGCGTCGTCTTGCCCGCGCCGTTGCGCCCGATCAACGCGAGCCGGTCGCGCGCGCCGATATGGATGTCGAGGCCACGGAAGAGCCAGCCCGATCCCTGAACAAGGCCGAGATTTTCATATGCGAGAATTGGTGCTGCCATGACGAGCGCGCTTAGGGGGCTGGCGGCGGTCCAGCAAGGGAGGGGCAGGGGCTGGGCGCGAGGACGAACTGCGGCACGCCGCCTTCGCTCTGCATCTTCCCGCACGGGAGCAGATCGGCGGGCGGATTCGCGAGCCCCTCGCGCGTCAGCAGTGCTTGGGCACGGGCGAGACCACCGGGCAGCGCGCGCTCGATCGCGGCTTCGGCGCGGGGGCGGTCGCCGAGGCCGCCGCTGCGGTTGATCTCGGCGATGAGCGGCAACAGCCCCGGCTTGCCGCCCGCGCGGAGCTGGGCATCGAGGATCGTCGCGGTCAGTTGCCCCTCGTCATAGGGGAATTGCTCGGACGCCTGATCGGTCCAGAAGCGGTCGAAGCGCTGCTGCGGCGTGAGGGCGAGCGCGGACGACGTCGCATAGCGCTTGAGCACCGCGTTGAATTCCTTGGCCCAGCGCGCGGCATCCCAATCGCCGGTGTGCAGCATCGCTTGGGCGCTGAACCAGTCGTTGAAGCCTTCGGTCAGCCAATAGCTATTGGCGTCGTCGGGCTCGGGGCTGTAGAACCAGCGATGCGCATATTCATGGCCGAGCAGTCGGGGCAAACCGGCGAAGGGCAGGTTGGACGTCCCTTCGAGCGCAAACCCGCCGGCGCGCCCGGTGCCGCCGTAGCTGGTGCGCTTGCCTGTGGGATTGGCGAGCGGCGTGAGCGTTACGAGAAAGGGAATCGCGCGCGCGCCGAGCATCGCATTTTCGGTCTCGAGGACTTTCTGCGTGTGATCCGCAAGTTGGGCATCGGTGAATCCCCATTGCCCAAGCAGCGCGAAGCGCAGCCGCGTGCGGCCGACAAGCCGCTCCGTCAGCCGCAGGTCGCGCCCGCCGATGAAGATGCCCTGCGCCACCTGGTTGGCGGTGAGGCCGGGCGGCGGGATGTCGAGATCGCTGGCGACGCGCCATGCCTTGGGGGTTGGTCCCCACGCGAAACGCGCGGGGCGATTCTCGCCGCCGGTCGGGATCACGATCACGCCTTCGCCATGCAGCGTCAGCCAGTCGCGCTCAATCCACGGCAGCCCCTTGTGAAAATCGGCGCCCGGCGGCAGCGGATCGGGATCGGTGACGCGGTAGCGGATCGTCAGCAGCGCGCCGGGCTTGTGCCGGATGCGCTTGACCTCGGGCTTGTCAGTATCGGCGATCGTGCCGCCGGTGACACGCCAGCCGCCGATGTTGCGCCACAGCGTGTCGCTGCCCGCCCAGCTGTTCGGCAGATCAAGGTCGGTGATCCCGTCGGCATCGCCGCGCATCGTTAGCGTTACCGTCACCGTCGGTCGCGGATCAGCGGCGGTAACCGACAGCCGATAGCCGACCGGCTCAGTCGCAGAGGCAGCAACAGGCGCGGCCAGCATGAGGACGGCGACGATAAGCTTCATGGCGCTTTTCCTGAGCCGATGCTGTCGATACCATTCATTGGCTATTCAATGGGCCGATCCTATGCAAGCTGCACCATGATGTTTCGCGCCGCCCTTTTTGCCCCGATGTTCGTGCTCGCGGGCCTGCTGGAAGCCGTGCCTGCCGAGGCGCAGCGCCGCGGCGAAAGCCGTGATGTTTTCGAAGCGATGCGCACGGGCAAGCTGTTGTCGATCCGCGACATCGAGCACCGCGTGGTGCCGACGATGCGCGACGCGCAATATCTCGGCTTCGACTTCGATTCGGGGAGCGGGATTTACACGCTCAAGTTCCTGCGCAATGGGAATGTCATCTGGGTCGAGGTTGACGGGCATTCGGGGCAAGTCATCGGCCGCAGCGGCAATTGAACGCCGCGAAAACGGGGATGACAGCATGCGCGTTCTGATCGTCGAGGACGAACCCAGCCTGGGCCAGCAGCTCAAGAACACGCTCGAAGGTGCGGGCTATGCGATCGACCTCGCGACGGACGGCGAGGAAGGGCATTTTCTGGGGAGCACCGAAGCCTATGACGCGGTGGTGCTCGACCTTGGCTTGCCCGAGATCGACGGGCTGACGGTGCTCGATCGCTGGCGGCGCGAAGGGCATGTGATGCCGGTGCTGGTGCTGACCGCGCGCGACAGCTGGTCGGACAAGGTGGCGGGGCTGGATGCCGGCGCCGATGATTATGTCGCCAAGCCGTTCCAGTCCGAAGAGCTGATCGCTCGCCTGCGTGCGCTGATCCGTCGCGCCTCGGGCAATGCCTCGTCCGAACTGACGGCAGGCGACGTCCGGCTCGACACGCGCAGCGGCAAGGTCACCAAGGCCGGCGAGCCGGTGAAGCTGACCGCGCAGGAGTATAAGCTGCTGAGCTATCTGCTCCACCACAAGGGCAAGGTCGTCAGCCGCACCGAGTTGATCGAGCATATCTATGACCAGGATTTCGATCGCGATTCGAACACGATCGAAGTCTTTGTCACGCGCATCCGCAAGAAGCTGGGGCAGGATGTGATCACGACGATCCGGGGCCTTGGCTATAGCCTCGAAGAACCGAATGGCTGAGATGCGCCAATGACCACAACCGTTCGCCCTGAGCTTGTCGAAGGGCTGTTCTTCTTTTTCCGGCGTTCCGAAAAGAAGGACGGTGCTTCGACAAGCTCAGCACGAACGGGGAAAGGGTAAAGGCATGTCATGGACGCGGTAACCGTTTCTGCGCCGCCCGCGACCGAGCCTGTCGCACCCCCACGGCGCGCGACGGGATCGCTCAGCCGCCGGATGATTTTGATCGCGACATTGTGGATTTCGGTGCTGCTGGCCGGTGGCGCCTTTGCGCTTGACCGGGTGCCGACGGGCGCGATCACGCGTAATTTCGACGATCAGCTCGAATATGTGCTCAAGACGCTGATCCTGTCGGCCGAGATCGACCCCGCCGGCGAAGTGCGATTCAGTCGCGAACCCGCCGACCAGCGCTTTCTCGAACCCTATTCGGGGCTCTACTGGCAAGTCAGTGCCAAGGGGCGCGAGGATTTCCCGTCGCGGTCGCTCTGGGACCGGCGGCTGGCGTTTGGCCGGGATCATAATGATCGCGAGGTCCATCTCTATGACAGCCGTCAATTCGGCGAGGAGAAGCTCCGGATCGTCGAGCGCGACGTAACGCTGCCCGGATCGCCGGTGCGGTGGCGCTTCAAGATCGCGGGCAATCGCGACACGCTCGACGCGCAGATTGCCGCACTGCGCCAGATTCTCGCGATCAGTTTTGCGTTGCTCGCGCTCGGCCTGATCATCATGGCGGGCTTGCAGACCTTTTACGGGCTGCGTCCCTTGCGCAAAGTGCGCGAGGAAATCGCCCGGATGCGCAGCGGCGCCGCGCGGCGGATCGAAGCGCCGATGCCGGTTGAAGTGATGCCGCTGGTCGACGAACTCAACGCGCTGATCGCGCACAACGAGCGCCAGGCCGAGGAAGCGCGCCGCCACGCGGGCAATCTGGCGCATGCGCTGAAGACGCCGCTGACGGTGATCATGAACGCGGCGACCGCGCAGGCCGATGATCTGGCGCCGACGGTGATCCGCGAAGCGACGACGATGCGGCGGCAGGTCGACCACCACCTCGCGCGCGCCCGCGCTGTCGGGCGGCGCGGGCATGCGCACAGCCGCGCGGCGGTGTGGCCGAGCCTCGAATCGGTCGAGCGCGCTGTCGGGCGGCTCTATCCGCATGTCCGCTTCGATGCCGATGGCCCGAAGGAGTTGCAGGTGCATGTCGAGCGGCAGGACCTTGACGAAATGCTCGGCAATCTGATCGAAAATGCGGCCAAATATGGCGGGGGCAGCGTGTTCGTGACGGTCAAACCCGCCGGAAAATTCGTCGAATTCATGATCGAGGACGACGGGCCCGGCATTGCGGAAGCTGATCGCCAACGGCTGTTCGATCGCGGTGCGCGGCTCGATACGGGGAAGCCGGGCACGGGGCTGGGTCTCGCGATCGTGCGCGATGTCGCGGAGATTTACGAAGGCGGGGTCGAGCTCGACGAGAGCGAGGACCTTGGCGGGTTGCTCGTGCGGTTGCGGCTGCCGGTGGCGGGGTGAGGGCGATGGCGATTGGGGTGAGCGAAGCCGAAGGGTGCCGGACGATCACGATCGATCGCCCGCCGGTGAATGCGCTCGATCTCGATGCGATTGTGGCGCTCGAAGCGGCGTTCGTGGCGGCGGCGAGCGACCGACCGCGCGGCGTGGTGCTGATTGGGGCGGGGAGCGCCTTTTGCGCGGGCGTCGATACGCGGGCGTTCGGCGGCTATGACAGCGCAACGCGACACGAGATGGTGCGTGCGATCACGCGGATGGTCGCGGCGCTGCTGGCCATCCCAGTGCCGGTCGTGGTGGCAGTGAATGGCCATGCGCTCGGCGGCGGCTTTGTGCTGATGCTCGGCGGCGATTACCGGTTGGTGGCGGATGCCGATGGCGCCAAGCTCGGGTTGACTGAGGCGAAGGCGGGGGTGCCGTTTCCGGCGGGGCCGACGGCGGTGATCGCTGCGGAACTGGCGCCGTCGTTGCTGCGGCGGCTGACGCTGACCAGCGCGACCTTGAGCCCGGGCGAAGCAGTTGCGGCAGACATCGCGGATGCACTGGCGGCACCCAAGGGGCTGCTCGCGCAGGCCGCCGACATGGCGATGGCGATGGCCGCGCAGCCTGCCTTTGGCGCGGTGAAGCAGCAGGTGCGCGGGCCGCTTGCGGCGCGACTCGCGGCGTTGGCCGCGTCGGGCGACGAACCGTTTCTGGCGGCCTTTGGCTAGACCCGACTGATGTTACCTTGACCCGTTCGTTTCGAGCGCAGTCGAGAAACAGGCCACAGGCGGTGCGCAGGGTGTCTCGACTTCGCTCGACACGAACGGGATGGGAAGTGGTTCGACCTAACGTGGCCGCGCCTCAAGCCGCGACGCGAAGCTCCTGCATCGCCGCTGCCGCATAGCTGAGGCTGGCTTTGCGCGCGTCGTGATCGAAGATCGAACTGGTCAGGATCAACTCGTCGGCGCCGGTCCGCGCAACGAACGCCGCGATCCCCCGCGCGAGCTTGGCCGGGCCGCCCGTCGCCGAGCATTGGAGCACATGGCCGAGGATCGCGGCGGCGCTGTCGGGCAGGCTTTCGCGGTAGCCCGCGACCGGTGGCGGCAGTTGCCGCGGCTGGCCGGTGCGCAGCGCGACGAAGGCCTGCGCTTGTGAGCTGGCGAGATACTCGGCCTCGGCGTCGGTCGCAGCACCAAACACGTTGAACCCGGCGGCGACATAGGGCTTGGCAAGCGCTGCCGAGGGGCGGAAGGTCCTGCGATAGATGTCCAGCGCCGCGTCGAGCGCATCGGGAGCGAAATGCGAGGCGAAGGCATAGGGCAGGCCAAGCGCGGCGGCGAGTTGCGCGCCGAAGGTGCTCGACCCGAGGATCCACATTTCGACTTTCGCGCCTGCGCCGGGCATCGCGCTTATGCCGGTCTGGCCGTCATCGGCGAAATAGCTCTGGATTTCGAGCACGTCCTGCGGGAAGGCATTGGGGTCGGTGTCGAGGTTCCGCCGCAGCGCCCGCGCGACGCGCTGGTCCGATCCCGGCGCGCGGCCGAGCCCCAAGTCGATCCGCCCGGGGAAAAGCGCGTCGAGCGTGCCGAATTGCTCGGCGACCACGAGCGGCGCGTGATTGGGCAGCATGATCCCGCCCGCGCCGACGCGGATGCTGCGCGTGGCGGCGGCGACATGGCCGATCACCACCGCCGCCGCGCCGCCCGCAATCCCCGGCATCCCGTGATGCTCGGCGATCCAGTAGCGGGTGAAGCCAAGGCTTTCGGCATGGCGCGCGAGATCGGCGGTGTTGGCAAAAGCCTGCGCCACGCTGCCGCCTTCGACGACGGGGACCAGATCGAGGAGGGAGTATTTTGTCATGGGGCGAAGATGGGGAAGATCGGGGCGGCGCGCCAGTGGTTATGGTGTGGCGGCGGGGGTTGGACTGTCAGCCAACGAGCGCACAGGCGTAATCGCGGGGGACCGACTTTAGTGCATTGCGGTCCGGCAGCTTTGGGGCGATCAGATAACGGACGTGAAGGCGGGAAAGAATCGCCATCGCACGCAACCTATGCGTTTTTTGGGCGGAACCGGCGATGATCAAGGCATTGTTACGGTCGATCTTGGCAATCGCAGCGCTATCGGCCCCCGCAGCAGCTACGGAGTTCACGGCGCAGCCGCCCAGCCCTTGCTTGAAATCGCTTCAGCGCCAATCAAACGCACGGACACTCACGCCGGCAACTGCCTTTCTGTTTGATAACAACGTCCTTGTAATCGTTCCAAAGGTCTGCGGTAAAGGCAGTGCGATGTTGCTCTCAACGACCGATACTAAACGCGCTGCTTTGGCAAATTCGATACGCCGAAAACTCAATGCTTCGTCCCCATCATCGCAGTCAGCGATAGGTCTTAATGTTGTATTTCGGGGAACAGTAGACTTCTCGCACAGGAGTTTTACATTGTTACACGGCGAGGTTGTTCGATTTCGTGTCCTTAGGGTCAAAACCCAATCAGCCTCTTGAAAATATGCAGATAGGCTGATTCAAAGGGCTTCCACGGCAGATGGAGG
>JAIETY010000184.1 GCA_019744885.1 Sphingomonas sp. | reverse complement strand
AGCTCGCCCGGTAGGGCTCCTTCGACAAGCCGGACTGCAAGTGCGTCCGACAGCGATTTCAGCGTGGCGATCCCCATGGGCGCCGCTATGCGCCGCGTGGCGCGCTAGCTCAAGATCGAAGTCGCCGCAAAGCGTGCCTTGGTGGCGTGTTTAGCCGCTGATGCGGGCAACGGCGCGGTCGGTGATCGGATCGTTGGTCGCGACGCTGCCGACAATCTCGAAGTCGCCGTGCACGCCTTTGCGCGCGACGAGCACGACCAGTTCGCCCACCACCGCATCGACTTCGAGCATCACCGAGCCAAGGCTCGGCATCTCGGCCAGACGGGCACGCGCGACCGCGGTGCGGTCGGGTTGAGCTGCCGGGCGCTTGAGCGCGCGTTCGGCCGCAACAATGCCCTTGATCCCGCCCTCGGCCATTTCGAGGAAATCGCCGAGCGCGCCGAGCGGCACATTCGATCGGCGCGCATGCGTCAGCACGGCGGCAAATTCGGTGAGGCGCGTCTTGTCGTAATCGGCGCCGAACACGAGCTTGACGACCGGCGTCATTGGCGCGCGCGCCTGTACACTCAAGCCCGCGTCGGCGAGCAGCGCGGCATAGCCATCGGGGTCGGCATCGGTTGCCGTCGAGAAATCATAGGCGCGGCCAAGCGCGCGGTAGAGCGCGGCGCGGCTGCGCGTGTCGGCGGCGCGCACGGCGGCGGCACTTTGCTGCGCCAGGCTGAGCTGGTCGGCAAGCGCAAGTGCGGTGCCGATCTCGACCGGCTCGGCGCCGCCCTCTTCGGCGAAGTCATCGCCGACATCGTTGATCGCAGCGCTCGGACCGCTGGCCCAAGCGGGAGCCGGCGCGGCCACGGCAGCGCGCGGTGCGCTGCGCACGGCTTCGGCGACTTCGGCGACCAGCGCGGCCTGCGTATCGGCGTCGACCATTTCCTTCCAGTTGATCACGCCATAGATGAAATCGATCGTGTCCTCGTCGGACGAAAACGGCATCAAAATGCCGCGATAGAGTGTATTGTGCCCGCGCGTACCGACAAACTCAGCCTCAAAGCCGATCGGCGCCCGGTTGGCGATAATCTGGAGATAATGATCGGTCAGCCGCGACAGCAACGAGCGGCTCGGCACTTGATTGATGTGGGTGATCGACGAATCGAGCTGGCATTCCTCACGCAACGCGCGCCCCAGAAAGCGGATCGCGGGATTGTCGATGCCGCCGGTAAAATCGAGCAGCACCGAATGCGGGCCGAAATCGGCGATGTTTTCGGGATCGAGATCCTCGATCGACGGATAGGCGCGACCGCCCAGCAGCGACACCCAATGGTTATAGGCGCGCACATGCATCCGCCGTTCGTCGGTGCCGATGTCGAAGTCGGCATTGTCGTCGACGCGCATATCGGCCTCGTCCCCCTGATCGCTGTCCACCCGATCGTCTTCGAACCCGCGAAGCGTATCCATGCACTCATCCCCATTGGGCCATTGCCCGCTATTCCGGATGCGTTGTGCCCGATTGTGGTAAACGACCGGTAAAGCCGGGGCGGGGGGAATGCGCGGAAGTTGCGCGCGCAGTCGCTTTTCCGCGCGCCCGCTTGTCAGTTCCGGATCGAGGTGGTAAGCGCCGCCTCCGCAACAGGGGCCATCGCGCCTCTCGCGCGCCGCTTTAGCTCAGCTGGTAGAGCATCGCATTCGTAATGCGGGGGTCACAGGTTCGAGTCCTGTAAGCGGCACCATATTAAACCACTGAATTGATTTGCCTATTCCGTTTGAGGTGGCGAGGTCTGGCTGTGAATGCTGCGGCCATGTGAGCAATGTGTGAGCGGGAAGCGCCTCCGCCGCTCGCCCAAGCACCCTAATCCTAGCCCGGCACACCTCCTCCCGTATTCGTCCTAGCACCCTCAGCAACGAAAGTGTCCAGGTCGTCGGGGCTGTAGCGAACGAGTCGCCTTCCGAGCTTGCGGTAGACCGGCCCGCCACCCCTCAGCCGCCAATCCTCCAGCGTCCGGGGGCTGACCCCCAGCCGCTCCGCCGTCTCCGCTCCCGTGAGCAAGCGGGCCGTCATGGCAACACCCCCCAGCGGCATTACACTGGGGAGGGCGGCGGTAAGGGATGCGACGTTCCGCAGCGTCGGCGTGCTGCATTCGAGCGCCCACCCGCTGCGCCCGCGCGCTTTGGGCGGCCCGTCGGCGGACCCGAACGCCGCGTGTTGGCGGTTCGCGGATGAGGTCCGTCTGTCGATTTGACAACCGCATGTCGGCAAACAGGTCGCGGCGAGCGCCAACTCGCCGGGCGAAGCGGAGCGGCCGACTGGATCGACGATTTCACGCACCGTCGCTAGATCGGCGGTAGCGGTCTGACGGGCGACTCGGGTGGAAAACGGAATGGCGGCTTTGGGTGCCGATCCGAGGTAAGCGACCGTTCGTTCAGAATGCCAGGTTGCCGACCTTGTTGCCCCTTGCGGCGGTTCGGTCTTTGCTATCGCGCCGCAGCCGCCCATAATTCCTTTCTAACGTTTGCGCGCTATGGCGCGTGCATGTGTGGCATTGTCGGCCTTATCTCAGCTGATCCGCTCGAGCGGCTCGCCAGTCGTCTCGCGGCGATGAACGCTGCGATCGTGCATCGCGGGCCGGATGATGCGGGCGTGCATCTGGCGACAGGGGTCGGGCTGGCGATGCGACGGCTGGCGATCATCGACCTCGAAAGCGGCCAGCAGCCGATGACAACGCACGACGGCGTGACGATCGTGTTCAACGGCGAGATCTACAATTTCCTTGCGCTGCGCGCCGAGCTTGAAGCCAAGGGTTATCGTTTCCGCACTCGGTCCGACACTGAGGTGATCCTGAACCTCTATCATGCCGAAGGCGTCGCGGCATTTGCGCGGCTGAATGGCATGTTTGCGGTGGCGATCCATGACGCGCGCAGCAACGAGCTGATCCTTGCGCGCGACCACATCGGTATCAAGCCGCTGTACATTGCCGAGCGGGACGGCGCGTTCCTCTTCGCCAGCGAGCTGAAGGCGATCTTGGCGACGCTGCCCGGCCGCCCGTCGATCGATCCCCAGGCATTGTGGGATTATCTTTCGCTCCGGTTCATGCGGCCCGATCGCACGATCTGGGATGGCATCGGCAAGCTTGGCCCCGGCCAGTTGCTGCGACGCGCGCTCGACAGTGGTGAGACGCGGATCGAAACCTATTGGCGCGCCGATCTGACGGCCGATCCCTATGATCCGGGCCGCGATTATGCCCGCGAATTCGCCGATCATTTCCTTGCCGCGGTCGAAAGCCATATCGTCGCCGCCGACGTGCCGGTCGGCACGTTCCTGTCGGGCGGGCTTGATTCGGGCGCAATTGCCGCGGCGGCGAGCGAGCTTGGCCACCGCGCTTTCCACACCTTCTCGATCAGCGGTGAAGGTGCCGGCGCCGATGACGAACTGCCGCTGGCGCGCGCGGTCGCCAAGCGCTTCGGCGCGACGCATCATGAAATCCTGATGTCGCGGGCCGACTATTTCGGCGCGCTTGACGATGTCGTCCATGCTTTTGACGAGCCCTATGGCGATGCGACGGGCGCCGCGCTCTATCTGCTGGCCCGCGAAGCGCGTCGGCATGTCAAAGTGGCCATGTCGGGCGAAGGGTCGGACGAGCTGCTGCTTGGCTATACCCGGCCGTCCGATCTGGCGACGCTCGCGCAGGCCGCGGGACGCTATGGCCGCCTGCCGCGACCGCTGCTGGGCCTTGCCGCCAAGCTGGTTTCACCCGACCGAGCGCCGATCCTTCGCGCAATGGCCGAGGGCGGGGCGGGTGCCTATCGCCGGGGGATGGCCGCGCATATCGGTTGGACGATCAGCGACGCGGAAAAAGCCGCGTTCTGGCGCGGGCCATTGATGACGCCGACGTTCGACCTTGTGCAGGGCTGGTACAGCCTTCCCGACACGGTCAATCCGCTCGCCCAGACGCAGCAGGCCGAGTTTGGCAGCTGGCTGGTCGAGGATCTGCTGATGAAGGCGGACAAGATGGCGATGGCGGTATCGCTCGAAACCCGCGTCCCGTTCCTCCATCTGCCGCTGGTCGAATGGTGCCAGCGGACCCCGATGGAGGCGCGCATTGGCCCGGCGGGGGAATTGCGGACCAAGGCCGTGCTGCGGGATTTCGTCGCGACACGGCTGCCGGACGCGGTGCTGACGGCGCCGAAGCGCGGCTTCCCGCTGCCGATCTTTCCCTGGTTTGCCGAAGCATTGCGCGATGCAGGCGGCTTCTTCCCGAAGAGCCGCACGTTCCACGACTGGATTTCGGTCGACGCGCTGCGGTCGATCGTCGCGCGGGCGTGCAACAATGAACGGCGCGCGCTCGAGCAGCTCTGGGGGATCGCGATGTTCGATCGCTGGTGCGTTGCCTATCTCGACTGAGCGAGGCACTGGTCGAGCAGATTTCTGATCTGCGGATGCATCGTGAAATATTGGCGGCCATCTTCGGCGCGTTGCGGCGCATCCGGTGGCGCCTTGCCGGTCGCGACGATCTCGGCGACCAGCTCGGCCAGCGCGGCGCGCTGTGCGGTGTCGACTGCCGCGCGGAGTGCCGCAACGCTGGTCAGGCCGTCACGCGCCACCTCGACGATGCGGATGATCCGGCCGGTATCGATGCCGGGATCGATCCAGTGCAGCGTGGCGCCGATCGCGCCGCCTTCCCACGCCGCCCATTCGGCGACGTTCATCCCGCGATAGCGCGGCAACACCCCCATATGCGCGTTGAGCACGCCGAGCCGGGGAATGTCGAGCAGGGGCTGGCGCAGGATACCGGCACCGGCATGGATCATCAGGTCGATCTGCGCCGCCCGCAGCCGGTCGAGCGCCGCAAGGGAGGCGAGATCAGGCAGATGCAGCAACGGGATGCCAAATCGCGCGGCATAGCCTGCGGCGTCGAGCGTCGTGGCCGCGTCGGCGGGCGGAGCGCCCGCATCGTGCGGCGCCGTGGCCCCCGCAGCGCCTCCCCGGTCCTTGGCAGGCAGAAACTTCTCCACCACGCCCCGCAGCCCGCGCTCGAGCAGCAATTGGCGCATCCTGTCGCCCGTCGGCGCGACGCGCGGCTCTTCGCAGACCATCAGGTCGACCTTCACCGCGCAGGCCGCAAGCGCGGCTGCAACTGCTGCGCCCTTGGCGGCGCGGGCGTGCGTGAGGAGCGCGATCTTCACGCTTGCCGAGCAGCGGTGGCGAGCACGGCGCGCTTTTCGAGCAGGGCGTCGATGAAGAATTTGGCCGCCCAATTGGGAAGCGCCTTGGGAATATAGCTGCCCCATACCGGGTCCGACCCGCCGATACCGCCCGCAAGTCCCGGATTGACGTTGCTGTGCAGCTGCGCGCGCTTGACCAGATCGAGCGCCTTGAGCCCCGCATTGGCAAAGCGCCAGTCGCCGTCATGCCGTGTCAGCGCGAACCAGATCAGCGCCATCTGGGCATTGCCGGTCAGGCACTGCGGATGTTCGACCGCGCGCCAGCGCCAGTTGAGCACCCCGGGCAGGCGGCGGGAGAGTTCGAGGCGGCGCATCACCCCTTCGGCGGCACGCCGCGCCGCCGCAATGCCATCCTCACGCCCGAGGATCAGGCTGGTCGTCAGCACACCGGCAATCGTGTAGGCAATGGTGTGGGTATAGGCAGTCCGGTCGCGATGCTGCTCAACGGAGAACCCGGCCAGATCGAACCAGCCCGTCTTGGCGTCCTGCTGCGCCAGCGCCCAGTCGAGATGCCGTTCGGCACTCGCCAGTGCCGCCTTGTCACCGAAGGCCGCGCCATATTCGGCCAGCCAGCAGCTGAGGTGCGTCGCGTAGGTTGCCGCGACATTGAGGTAGAAGTGCTGCCGATACGCGCCGTCGCCGTCCTGCACCGCGATCAACCAGGCGGCACAGCGCGCGGCCGCCGCCTGTACTCTCGCATCGCCGGTCGCTTGTGTCCAGTTGGTGAGCCCATTCAGGATCTGCGCGCTGTTGAACGGCGATGGATTGGTTCGGTTTTCGAGCACCTCGCCGCCCGGAAAGGCTCCGTCGGGCAATTGGAGATCGAGCAGAAAGTCGACCGCGCGCGCCGCCCGGTCGCGCCAGACCGCCTCGCCCCAGTGATCGGCAAGTTGGAGCAGCGTGGGGATGATATAGCCGGTGGTTTCGGGATAGCTTGACGACCAGCCCGACGACAGCTTGTAGCGCCCGGCAAAGCCGCCGTCGCGCTGACTGTCCTGTGCGGCGGCCAGCCAATTGGCGGCGGCCCGCAGCGCTGCCTCATCCTGCAGTCCCGCCTCATCAAGCGGTCCGCGCCCGCTCACCTGATGCAGCAGATAGGCGGCGTGGCCTGACGCCCAGGGCCGGCAATCAAGGGCGGTGCGGGCAACGGTTTTGGCAGTGGCGAACATGGCACGGCGATTACCCGATGCGCGCTAAAATTCGGCTAACCGATGACACGCTTGATCGCCGCATCGATCTTGCGGAATTGCGTCTCGCGCAGATAGGCACGCGTTGGCTCTGCGGGCAAATCGGGCAGCCGACAGCCATTTGTATCCTTTTGCACGAGCCAGTCAGCAAGCTGCCGGGCAATCGCGTCTGGATCGGTCAGCACCGTGCCGAACGCATCGGCGCGGATGATGTCGGCGGCCTCTCCCGTTGCCGAACCGATGGCGAGGATCGGGCGGCGCGCGCCGATATATTCGAACAGCTTGCCGGGGATGATCGCGTCCTCCGCCGGGTCAGCCCAGCGGCACAGCAGCAAGACGTCGGCGGCGCGCTCGAGCGCCAGAATCTCGCGCCGTGGCACCGGCGCGCGCAGCTCGACGCAGTCGCTTACGCCAAGCTCGGCGGCGCCGCGTGCCACCGCCGCCAGCTCGTCGTGAAAGAAGATCAGCCGGATGCGCGCGCGCGTCGCGGCGTCCAGCCTCGCCAGCGCGGCAAACAACGCGGTCGGATCGCGCCGCCCGGCATAAATGATGCCGGCATGAATGATCGTCAGCCGATCGGGGTCGAGCGGCGCCGGGGAGTCGAGCCCGACAAAGTCGTCGGCGCCAAAACCGTTATAGCTGAGCGTCACCGGTCGCTTCAGCGCCTTGCTGATCCGTTCGCCCGCGCCGCGCGTCAACGCGATGTGCCCGGCGGCGTGTGCCAGCGTCCCCCAGGCCAGCAGCCGTTGGACCGGCTCGAACCAGGGATGCACGTCGTTATAGGGATTGTCCGCCCACAAATCGCGCAGCTCCGCGAGCCAGGGCCGACCCAGCCGTGCGGCAATCCGCTGAGCGACGATATGCCCCGAATGCGGCGGGGCGGTTGAGTAGATAAAATCGGGCCGCCAGTCCTTCGCCATCGCCACGCCGGCTGCCACTGCTGGTCCAATCCAGTCGCGATAGCGATCAGGAAAGTGGACGATCTGGCGATACAAGTTCCGTAAGCCTTCCCACCGTCGTGGAAGCGTGCCGTCGCCGCCGACGACCAAGCGCTTTATATTGCCCGCTGCCTGATCGAGCACAGGGACGGCACTCTCGAATGGAATGTAGCGCACCGCCTCCGGCGGCAGCACGGTGTTCAGCTGACCCACCACCGCCGGGTTGTCCAACGCGATCACCCGCACGTCATGGCCCTGATCGAGCCACCAGCGCACGAGCATCGGCGCACGAACGGCGCCGAGCGGTGAGAACGGCGGGAAAAATCCAGCGATCAGCAGAATGCGGTGGGGCATGGTCTATTCACGTGCAGGTAAGCGTTATCGGCCTGAAGCGACTTGAGAAATTGGCAACCGATATCCTGCCAGAAACCAGCCAACGCGCAGATTGTCGTCGCTGAATGCACGTCGAGTACCAGCACCGCGTCGCCCCGCAAGCATGGAGCTCACGATCCACCGCAGCAACACTGTCGATCGGTTGATCATCTTTACCTTGCCTGCATCTGCTTTGGTGCGGGCGAGATGCCATGCAATTGGTACTCTCTCCAATCGAAAACATAGGAGGCTGGCGATAGAAATCTTCTATCGGTCGGCTCTTGCCCCGGGCGCTCCATGCCACAGTTCGATTATCGGGTGCCGATGCCCGATAGTTTGCATTTCGGGCGCGCTGCGCCGCCGTCCGCTCACCTATCTTCCGGGACCGTCGATGATAGCGGTGGCAGCGGCAGAAATGCGAGATGCGATTTGGTAATAGGCATCAGCATAAGGAGCTCCGGTCCGCCACGCCGCCGCGATGCTCCGTGTCGCTGACCAGCCCGTCACGTTGATCCGTTGAACCATATCTTCACCGCCCACTTCGGAACGGATGTACAGGGCCGGCAAAACGGCAATGCCGATACCGGAGCCGACCATTTGGCGGATGCTGTCCAGGCTCGTTCCTTCATAATCGCGCAAGACGACAGCATCGAGGTCCTCGCAGATTTTTTCGACCATGCGATGGTAATGGTCCCTTGGGTCCATCGTCAAAAACCGCGCGCCGGCCAGTTCGTGGGGTTGAACCGCCGCGCGCCCGACCAAAGGGTGAGACGGCGGGCCGACGAGGATCATCGGCTCGCGAAAGAGCGGCTCGATGGTCAAGTCCTCCCCGGCCAGGGGCAACGGGGTCAGCAACATATCGAGTTCGCCGCGCGACAGATCGCGCGCTTGCTCGTTGGGAATCCCTTCACGGATGTGTAGGCGCAGATCGGGCTGCTCGGCATGCAAGGAAGCGACAATCGCCGGCATCAGATAGGGACCGATCGTCGGGCTGACACCCAACCGCAAAATGCCTGCCAGCTTGTCACCGGCGCGTTGGGCCAGCGCCCGGATGTCGCGCACCGCCACGAGTACGCCGCGCGCCCGCTCAGCCACCTCACGGCCGATGGGCGTCAGGTGGACCCCAATCGCTTACCGCTCAATCAGGGTGACGCCTAGCCGCGCTTCGAGTCCTTTGAGTTGATGGCTGAGCGTCGGCTGCGATACATTGCACGCCGCCGCCGCTCGCCCGAAATGCAAGGTATCGGCGATCGCGACCAGATATTCGAGGTTCCGTACCGAGGGCATCGCAGGGGTTTACCGATAGAAAATATCTATTGCCAGCTTCGTAATGTTTCGATTGGAGCGCATTTCGATCGCATGGCATCTGCCGCTCATCGCAAGATTTGCAGGAGAGACGATCTTGATCAACCGAACCACAGCGCTGCTTCGCTGGATCGCGAGCGGCAAGTTTTCAGCCCGTCGCGTCCACATTGTTCGGCGAGCATTCAGCGCGAACAGTCCGTCGGTTCGCAGGTTTCTGATGGCCGGTGGATCGCCAGCTTCACCACTGCGCGGGGAGTAGGGCCGATGGGCAATATGCTGCATGCTTATCTCAAGTCGCTTAAGGCCAGGCATGATCAACTCGATCGGGCGATTGATCGCGGCCTGGCCTCAAGCATAGAGTTACAGCATTTGAAGCGTTTGAGGCTGCGGCTACGCGATGAAATTGCGCGATTCGGTCGCCGTTCCACACCGGCCAGCCACTAAAACACGGCGTTCGCTGCTGCGTTTTCGCTGGTGCACAATCCTCAACCCCCCCGTGCGCCCGGCCAGCAGCGGCAAATGGCGATCAGGACGACCTCGACCTTGATCGCCACCACCGCTGACGGCGTCACATGCTTCCCAATATGTGACGCCGTCAGACCATATCGAGCCACGACACTTAAGGAGACTCACGATGACCAATCGACTCCGTATGTTGACGCTATTCGCACTGGTACCGATTAGCGCCGGTGCGTTGCCCATGTCTGCGGCAGCGTTTTCGGCAACGCCGCTTGATACCTGGCACTTGCAGCCTTCAGCCGAGCTTCCGCTGATCCATGATAAGCCGTGTGATCCGCTGATCGTCAACGAACTCTGTGTTGTCGGCCATCGCTATCGACTGAAACAACTCCCCGATCAGGCCGCCGAAATGGTGCACGACACACCACAGGCCCTGATCGAGCGCACAGCCAATGCTTCACGCGAGTGTCGGACTAGGCCGTGAACCCATAAATGGGATTCCCAAAGCGGCAATGATCTGATTCAGCGTTGTGGCATGAGCCGCT
>JAIETY010000028.1 GCA_019744885.1 Sphingomonas sp. | reverse complement strand
CCCGGGCTGGACAGCGACGCAGACGACGATTAAGAGGCCGCCTTCGCGCCGCTCGCGCGACATGCCCAGGTAGCTCAGTTGGTAGAGCATGCGACTGAAAATCGCAGTGTCGGCGGTTCGATCCCGTCCCTGGGCACCACTTCTCCGTTGATCGGACCCGTTAGAATAGTCGGCTTGACCCGCTGAGGCGCTCAGAAACATCTCTAAGAATATGTTTTTTGGCGAACTCGCTTGCCACGGATTTGCCGTCATTCGTGATGCCGTCGCTCCGCGACCCAGCCCCGTTTCTTTGAGGGGTGGCAAATGAGAGAAGGGCAGCTTATACCAACCTGCGCTGAGTGTGACTCACGTGAGGGATTCCAAAACTAACGAAAGTCTGAATCTATGGCGTCGTGCATTGGAGGGCATGACGCTGGGATCAGCGATCAGCTTGCGGGATGATTTTGACGGGGCAGCCTTGAGGCGATTGGCGCGGGGCTCGAAGTGCGCGAACCAGACCCGTCGGCTTTTGGCGTTGGCCGAGATTTACGATGGCGGCAGCCGAACTGCGGCGGCGCGGATCGGCGGTGTGGGTTTGCAGATCGTGCGGGACTGGGTGGTCCGGTTCAACGCCCAAGGCCCCGCTGGTCTGCTTGACGGCAAGGCGCCGGGGAACCGGTCGCGGCTCAATGACGCTCAGCGGCGGGCGCTTCTGGAGGCGGTCGAGCGTGGCCCGATCCCGGCGATCCATGGCGTTGTCCGCTGGCGGTTGATCGACCTGGTCCAATGGCTTCACGACGAGTTTGCGGTGTCGCTCGATGAAACGACCGTGGGGCGCGAGCTGAAGAAGCTGGGCTACGTCAAGCTTTCAGCGCGGCCTCGGCATCATGCGCAGAACGAACTTGCCATGGACGCGTTCAAAAAGGGGGTTTTGCCGCCGAGCTGGCAAAGGTCAGAGCAACCCTCCCGAGGGGCACGCCGATAGAAATCTGGTTCCAGGACGAAGCGCGGATCGGCCAAAAGAACAAGATCACACGGCGCTGGGCGCGGCGCGGGACGCGACCATCGGCCCCGAAGGATCAGCGGACGAAATCGGCCTATATCTTCGGTGCGATCTGCCCCGAACACGGCAAGGGCGCAGGCCTGATCATGCCCTTCTGCAATACCGAAACCATGTCGCTGCATCTGGCCGAGATATCGCTTGCCGTCGCCCCCGGCGCGCACGCGGTCGTGCTCATGGATCAGGCGGGTTGGCACACCACCGACAGGCTGGAGGTGCCGAGCAATATCAGCATCATCGCGCTGCCAGCCAAATGTCCCGAGCTGAACCCGGTCGAGAATATCTGGCAGTTCATGCGCGATAACTGGCTCTCAAACCGCGTCTTCACATCCCACGACGACGTCATCGACCATTGCTGCGAGGCTTGGAACAAACTCATCGATCAACCATGGCGCATCATGACCATCGGACGACGCAAATGGGCGCATCGGTCATGATCAATGCAGGTTGGTATTAGCGCCCCAATTACGGTCGTTCGAGGCAACGTGGCCTGATCCCGAATGCTGATGGGGTGAACGCCCCCCGACGGTATCTATGTGCCAGAGTGGAGGCGTTGATTCACCACAGAGGGAGGCGTCCGTGTCGTAGGTTACCACAATCGGTCTGGATATCGCCAAGACCGTTTTTCATGCGCACGGCGCAGATGAGCGCGGAGCGATGGTGTTCAGTCGGTAGCTGACGAGGGGCAAGCTACTCGACTTTTTCGCTGGTCAACCGGCGTACGTGGTTGCGCTCGAAGCCTGCGGCGGCGCGCATTTCTGGGCGCGCGAGCTACAGGCGATGGGACACGAGGTTCGGCTGATCCCGCCAGCGTACGTGAAGCCGTCCGTGAAACGGCACAAGAACGACGCGATCGACGCGGAGGCAATCTGCGGAGCGGCGCAGCGCCCGGGCATGCGCTTCGTCGCGGTGAAAAGCGAAGAGCAGCAAGCGGCCGGGCTCGTGTTCCGGACCCGCGATGTGTTGGTGCGTCAGCGCACCCAGCGCATCAACGCGATCCGCGGCCACCTGGCCGAATATGGTTGGGTGGCACCGCGCGGGACGGCGCCCATGACGATGCTGGCTGATCTGCTGGAGGATGAGGAGATGACCTCGACCCTGCCGGAGGCGGCGCGACCGATGTTCAAGCTTATGGTCGATCTCCTGGGCGAGCTCGGCAAGCAGATTGCCATGCTCGACCGCGAGATCGCGAGGCGGGCGAAGGAGGATGATGCGGTCCGGCGGCTGATGACCATCCCGGGAATCGGACCCATCGCAGCGACGGCAATTATCGCGCTCGCGCCGCCAATCGCGACGCTCTCCAAAGGCCGCGACTTCGCGGCGTGGCTTGGCCTTGCGCCGGGCCAGCACTCGACCGGCGGCAAGCAACCGCTCGGCAGCATATCGAAGATGGGTGAGCGAACGATCAGACCTCTGCTCATCATCTGCGGCAGCTCGATGGTGCGCCAAGCCTGTCGCCACAGCGCGCCAGCGGGTTCGTGGCTGGAGCGGATGCAGCCACGCAAGCCGCGCATGATCTGGGCGCTGCTCACCAAGAAGGAAGATTGCAGAGCTCCGGCAGCGATCGCGGCGTAATCCGGGACGGCGGTCAGAGGTGTCGGGGACGTAGCCGGTCGAAGGAGGGTATGACACAACAGTCGGCGAGACGGGGCCGGAAGAACCAGGGAATGGCAGAGCGCTATCCAAGCGCGCAAAGCTGAAATGGATCCGGTCCGCGAACTCCCATACTGGCCCGCAGCTATCGCGCCGCTCATCGAGGCCGGACAGATGACAGCATCCGACCACGCGCCAACACACCGCGATTTACTGCTTGCATCCGAAGGGGCGCCCACAGATGCCGTTTGGCCAGCGGACTCTGCTCGACGAAGCAGACATCATCGCGAACTGGGCTCTGGCTTTGCACGAGATAGCGGCCAGTCGCCGAGATAAGAGCTAAGCGCAGCGTAGTACTTGAAGCGCCGGACAGAACGGCGCGATTGAATTTGTGCCGTCGAGCAGGCAGCGAGCGAGTTCGCTGATCTGCAGCACCTGCGGAACGCCCAGCGCATCGAACTGATCGTCGCCCAGCTCCCACGCGAATTCGACCGATGGCGTGGCCAGCCGCCATTCGATCGCCTTGGCCCAGGAGACGTCGAAGTTGGCACCCTTGGGAGTACGCTTAATCGCTTCCGCCAATGTCCGCGCTTGCGTGATCTTCTCGCTGATACGCGCAATACGTGACTGAAAAATGCCCGGTTTGGCGGGCTCATAATCTAGCGGCTTTTCGAACGAGAAGCATTCGATCAGCACCAGTCGGTCGCCGATCCGGACCGCGGCATCGATCTCGCGCTGGGTACCGTCGTCAAAGACGATCTCCCCATTGAAAACGAAATTGACCCCCCGGCACGCAGCATCGCGCGGGCGCTCTCCTCAAACACGTCGCTCTTAGTGCCTCCAGTCTCGCGCACGCCCACGAACAGATTGACGAGCATCGGCACGATGGCCGTCGTGTCGATCATCAAACCGTTATGAATGGGGAGAAGCAACGGTCGCTTGCCGCCGCTCCATAGCCCGATGAGGGTTAACGCGGCGGGGGGGGGCAGGTCATTTCCCTTGCCGCATGGGATTCCGAGGGCGGATGACCGGCGTATCGTGTCGTGCATCATCTACGTGATCCGGGGCGGGCTAATGTGGCGGGATGCGCCCAAGGCCTACGGGCCGCACAAGACGATCTATAACCGCTTCATCCGCTGGAGCCGATTGGGGGGCTATGACGCCAACAGCCTGCGCAAAACCCTCCGCGAGAACGGCACCAGCCCGGTCATTCCTGGCAGACGAAACCGAAAACGCGCCATCCGCTACGATCGGCAACGCTATCGCAGCCGCCATCTCATCGAAAACGCCTTCTGCAGGATCAAAGACTTCCGTCGCGTCGCCACCCGCTATGACAAACTCGCCGCCAACTTCCTCTCAGCCGTCGCCCTCGCCACCGCCATCGCCTTTTGGCTTTGATTGAGTCTCAACCCTAAAAGGGGGGCTCTTCCCAGACGTATCGGGCGCACCAAAGGCGGCCTGAACTCCAAGCTCCATGCGGTCTGCGACGACCTGGGCCGACCGCTCGTCCTGCTACTCAGCGAAGGGCAGATGAGCGATTACAAGGGCGCCGCCCTCATGATCGACGCCTTGCCGCGAGCAACGCACCTGATCGGCGACAGGGGCTATGATGCCGACTGGTTCCGTCGCGCCCTCGCCGAACGCGGAACCGCCGCCTGCATCCCGTCGAAGCGCAACCGCAAAGTCCCTATCCCGCACGACGCCAGGCTCTACCGGCAGCGTCACAAGGTCGAGATCATGTTCGGTCGGCTCAAGGACTGGCGCCGCATCCATACCCGCTACGACCGCTGCGCGCACACCTTCATGTCCGCCATCTGCATCGCCGCAACCCTCATCTTCTGGTTGCCTCAATGAGTCCTGAGCCTACAATCACCGGCAGCAACTCAACGCTACGCTGCCGCGATAGACATTTTTGGCGTCCGGGAACCTTCACGTCGCTATCTGTCAGCCATCGCGTGGCCCGGACCATTGCGTCAACCAAACCCTTCGCGCCGTCAAAGCTAAAGCTCGCCAGATCGGCAAGCCATGGCTCGGGAATATATCGACGGTTGCAGCCTGATCAGCAGAGATGGACTCGCGTCCTGCGCGACGTGTCGCACGTGTCGCACATCCCTGTTCCACGAGGCTTCCCACCTTGACGAAAAGCTACTATTGACAATTATCTGGATCGGCGCCGCTTTGCTGCTTCCTGTCCTCACGGGGCATCCACGCTGTCGGCGCTGTTATGGCCGGACCGGAAATACGCCATTGACGCAAATGAAGAAGCCCATTGCCAGATAGGGCTGGCGATTCTCGTGTGCGCCGCCACCGCCGCTGGGCGGGAAGGTCGTCATCGACGGGCCGCGGAACGCGACCGTCGAGCCGACGTTCGGCGCAGCATAGGTGTTGAAATTGGCGTCGGCGGTCGGCGGCGGATTATTGACCACACCGCGTGCGAGATAATTGCCGGCTGGCGCCGTAATGGCATCGTCGGACGCCGCATAGGCTCGCGACTTCGCATTATGGCTGTGCGCCGCGAGCTCCGCTGTCGAGAGGGTGACCGAGTCGGCACCGACGCGCGCGCCAAAAGTGCGGGGCGTCAGCCCGCTCCCCGCTCCGGCGCCCATCACCGCCGCACCCGGCAGCGTGGGATTGCTCAGGTTATTGAGATTGGGCACGTTAAAGGCCGTCGTATTGCCGCCGAAGGCGTTGCCGATGACGGCGTAAAGCGCCGGATATGCCTGCACCTGCAACGAGGCGCCGTTGCAGGACAACCAGTCTACCGGCGCAAAATTATAGGGGAAAAGGCGGATTTCACCAACGAAACTGTCCATATTATCCCCCGCTTTACGGCCGAACCGGAAAAATGCCATTCAGGCTGATGATGTAGTTCAGTGCGACGGTCGACATCATGTTCTGATGCTGCGCCGAGGCGCCTGACTGGCCGACGGTGGCAGGCGCCAGCACACGCTCGGCCGAATAAGCCCCGCTGGCGGCGAGATAGTTGCTCGTCGGCGCGGTCGTCGCTGCAAGGTTGACCGAATTACCCGGCGTCGTCGTCGTCGCCGCCGTCGTGGTGACGTTGATCAGATGGTTGTGGGCCGGGATCTGGCTGGCGGTGAGCGATACCGTCTCATTACCGCCGGTTTGCCCCAGCACGCGCGGCGTCAGGCCGGTTGCCTGACCTTGGCCGATCGGCACGCGACCGCGGAGGTCGGGCAGCGCGAAAGTCGTCGTCCCGTTCCCGCCATAGATGGTACCGATCAAGGCAAACAGCGGCTGATAATCGTTGACCGCCAACTGCCGACCGTCACAGATCGCCCAGCCTTCGGGCGCATAATTGCCCGCAAACAAGCGGATTTCACCGGTGTAAGAATCCATTCATCCCTCCTTGCGGGCGGTCGGGTAACGCTTGGCGCACGACAGGAACATCGTCGGCCACCTCTCGAAGCTGGTTATTGGCGTGTCGGGTATAGGCCCGTCGTCGCGATACAATAGTTCAACACCAGAAAGGGCTGCATATTGGGGTGCGCTGCGCCACCCCCGGCATTGTCGACCGTGTCAGCCGCAAGCTGCGCCGTGGCAGGGCCAGTGCCGTAGATTGGCCGAGACCCGGGATAGAGCGAGCTTTCGCCCGCGACGGCGAGCATCAAGCCCGTCGCGTTGGTCGCGGTCGCGGGCGCGTTGACCGCGTTCAAGACGTGCTGGTGCGGCGGAATCGTGGCGGGGGTCAGTGCGACCGCTTCAGCGCCGCCCGTTCCGCCTGACGTCAGATTCGGCGCCTGGACCGCGACGCGACCGTTGAAATTGGGCAGCGCGAAGGTTGTCTTGCCATCACCGCCGAAGCGCGTGCCGATCAGCGAATAAAGCGCCTGGTTGCCTGCGATCGGCAGGATCGCGCCATTGCACAACGCCCAGCCTTGCGGCGCATAAGCGAAGGGAAACAGCTTGATTTCGCCAATATAGGGGTCGGACATGCGCTATCTCCCAAAGTCGACCTTCGACGATTCTTTGACAGTAAGCTATCATTGCGATTCGGAAATGGTCAACGGTCGGTTTTAACACTTCGAACCGAAACAATAGCAATAATAGTCATGCCAATAAAGATGAGACGCAACGCGGACGATGCTATTCTTTAACATCGTCCGCGTTGCGCCTCATCATCACCGGTCAAACGACGGAAGCGCGCTTAGTCGCGCTGCATTAACGTCGCTGGGCCGCGATTAAGAACGGTTGCAAGTCGCGTCGGGATTGGCGTTCGGGCCAATCTGCGCCTTGTCGAGCCCCAGAATTTCGACTTCCGGCTTCTGCCATGCCGCGCGCGACTCGGTTTGCTTGCTCTGATCTTGCTGCTGCATTCTATCACCCCCACTGGTTAGACGACGCTGTCCCTAACCTAAATCAGAGTCGCCGACAAGATTCCCGATGCACCGAATCGTATTGTAATTGCACCGGATCGGATTGATCAGGGTCTGGGAGAGCGCTGCGTTGGCAATGCCATCAGCGCCGCGACCAGCCGTTCGTCATCGGCCGGGTCGATCGGCGCATGATAGACGGTGCGCATCTTGGCAATTTCGGCGGCCCAGGTCTTGGCGTCGAGCTTCGGCTGGGTCGTGAGCATTTCGGCTGAGTGGCAGCCTGTGCAGTTCTGCGCGACCAATGCTGTAGCAGCGCCCACGGGGAGTGTCGTGCGATCCGCGGGCAGGGTGATCGATTTGCTGGCGAACGTGAAACCCGGCGCCAGGGCAGGTTGCGCCGTGGGCGGCTTGCCGCAGCCCGAGAGCATCACCGCCGACAGAAGGATCGACGCGCGGGTCATCGGGCTTCCACCATAATCGTCTCGATCGTCCCGCGCTGATAGCCGCTCGGGTTCCACACCGGATCGCTCGACTGCATGCGGCCGTCACTGGCGGTGCAGCGCACGCTCAGCGTCTGGCGCCCGGGCGCGAGCGGCGGCGCGATCGCGGTCCAGCTGCGGAAGCTGTAGCGGCCATAATCGATGCCGAGCGTCGCTGGCGTCCAAGCGCCATCGCCGATGCGATAATCGACCCGGGCCACACCCGCCGCACCCCCCATCGCCAAGCCGCCGAGCGAGAAGGGCTGGCCCGCCTTCACCGACGCGCTGTCGCGCAAATTGGTGATGAAACTGCGCGGCACCATCGTGCTGATCGGGGTGCTGTCGAAATCCTTGGTGCCCGGTGCCACGCTCGCATGGGGCGCGGTCGGGATTTTATAGGCCTTGGCCATCCAGAAATTCTCGTCGGGTGCGGTCAGCACCTCAATCCGGTCGAGCGCCTTGATCCAATAGGTCGAATACCAGCCGGGCACGACGAGGCGGATCGGAAAGCCGTTGAGCATCGGCAGCGGGGCGCCGTTCATTGCAAAGGCAATCATCACCTCGCCATCGCGGGCATGATCAACGCTGAGCGACTTGGCGAACCATGGCGCACCCTCGATCGGCGGCCGGTCGAGCCCCGACATCCGAACCGCGACGGCACCCGGCTTGACGCCCGCGAGATCGAGCACATCCTTCAGCCGCACGCCCGTCCAGCGCGCATTGCCCATCGCGCCATGGCCCCATTGTGCGCCCGCGACGCGCGGCGTGAAATACCCGCGCGAATTACCCGAACACTGGTTGACCGCAGCGATCTCGACGCGCGGCAGCTTGAGCAACTCGGCCAGCGAAAGCGCGCGCGGCGTCGTGACTGCGCCGCCGATCCGCAACCGGAAGGCATCGGTATCGACCGACAGCGGCATGTCGGGATAATGCCAGCGGACATAAAAGCGGTCGTTCGGGGTAAAGACATGCTGCCCGAACACATCCCAAGGCGTCTCGAGCAGCGGTGCGCGCGTCCGCTGGACGATCATTGCGCCCTTTTCGGGAAAGTCGCTGGCGATGGGCCGCGCGCCATTGTCGAAGCCGAGTTGGGCGATTTGCTGGGCCCATAGCGGCGCAGTGGCAGCGCCAGCGCCAAGCGCACCGAGCGCGGCCCGGCGCGAAAGCTCAGCCATTGGCAACGAGCGGCGCAAACCGCGCGACCTGGCGCCCGACCAGCGCGAGCTGCTCGCCGACGGCAGGATCGCTCGATCCGCCTTCGTCGTCGAATTTGGTGATCTGCGTATTGATCGCCGCCGCAAATGGCGTCGGCCAGCCGCGCAGGGCATGGACGATCGATCGCAGCGCCGCGATCGTGCTGCCGGTCGCCTGCCAGCCATAAGCGGTGGCGATCAGCCCAACCGGCACATCGGCGAGATAGGGGCGCGCGTCCCGGGCGGTTTCTTCCAGCAGATCGAGTGCATTTTTGACGAGGCCCGACAGGCTGCCGTGATAGCCGGGGCTGGCGATGATCAGCGCCGACGCTTGCCGCACGGCATCGACGAAGTCGCGTTCGGCCTCGGTGCGATCGGTCGTCTTCGGATTATAGAGCGGCAATTGGGCGAGCGCATCGCCACCGAACAGCCGCGTCTCGAACCCTTCGCGCGCGGCGCTGTCGAGCGCCATCCGCAGCGCGCGCTCGGTCGAGGCGACGCCGCCGATCGAGCCGCCGATGCCGACCACGAGCGGGCGGGGGGAAGGGTCCAAATCGCTCACGCCAAGGCTCCGTGGATCATCGAGTCGGCGATAGGCGAGCCCGGCAGCTTCGACAAGCACGGTGCTAGAGCAAGCCGTGGTCGATATGCGGCAGCACGTGACGCGCGACCAGATCGGCCTCGGCGGCGTGCGGATAGCCCGAGAGGATGAAGGCTTCGATGCCCATCGACCGATAGTCGTTCAATTTGGCGAGCACCTGATCGGGATCGCCGACAATCGCCGCGCCGCACCCCGAGCGGGCACGGCCAATGCCGGTCCAGAGCTGCGGCTCGGCATAGCCTTCGTCATCGGCGCCTTCGCGCAACGCGGCCTGCGCGGCGACGCCCGCCGAGGTCGAATCGAGCGATTTGGCGCGGATTGCGGCGCCTTGCGCATCGTCGAGCTTCGACAACAGCCGCGCGGCATAGGCACGCGCTTCGCTTTCGCTTTCGCGGACAATCATGTGCGCGCGGTAGCCGAATTTCAGCGTGCGGCCATATTTCGCCGCGCGCGCGCGCATGTCGGCGATGATCTCCGCCACCACCTCGCGCTTGTCGGGCCACATCAAATAAACGTCGCAGCCTTTGGCGGCAGCTTCGCGCGCATCTTCGCTGAGACCCCCGAAATAAAGCTGCGGCGCCTTGCCCGACAGCGTGCCGATGCGCGGCGGGTCGAGCTTCAGCTTCCAGAAGTCGCCATCATGATCGAGCGGCTCGCCGTTGAGCAAGGTCTTCAGGATATGCATTGCCTCGACCGTGCGGGCGTAGCGTGGCGCCGATGCCAGCGTCTCGCCGGGCAAGTCGGACGAAATGATATTCACTTTCAGCCGCCCGCCGAGCATGCGGTCGATCGTCGCGATCTGGCGCGCGAGCTGCGGCGGCCAGCTTTCGCCGACGCGCACCGCCATCAG
>JAIETY010000218.1 GCA_019744885.1 Sphingomonas sp. | reverse complement strand
TGACTTGGGCTGGCGTCAAGCTAACCCGCTGATACCACTCAACTTAGTTTCGGATCGGGCTCTCAGGGCAAACGGTCAGGGTGGCTTAACTCATCCGCCCTCCCGATCCGTTCGTGTCGAGCGAAGTCGAGACACGGGCCACGAGCGCACCGCCTGTGGCCGGTCCCTCGACTTCGCTCGGGACCAACGGGGGTGTTCCCTACAACCCCGCCAGATCAATCTCGCCATGCCGGTCGAGCACCTTCGACTGATCGGGCATGGGGTATTTCAGCCCGGTCGCGCAATTGAACAGCACCACCTTGTCGTCCGGGCCCACCAACCCGCGCTCGCGCGCGGCGTGATACGCCGCGAGCGTCGCGCCGCCCTCGGGACACAGCAGCAACCCATCCTCGGCGGCACAGCGCACCACCGCCGCTTCGATCGCCGCATCATCGACCGCCATTGCGATGCCGCCGCTTTCGCGCACCGCGCGCAGGATCAGGAAATCGCCGACCGCCCTTGGCACGCGGATGCCGCTCGCGATCGTGTGCGCGCCTTCCCAGCGATCGGCATGTTCGACGCCATCGTCGAAGGCCTTGACGATCGGCGCGCAGCCGCTGGCCTGCACCGCAAACATCTTGGGCCGCTTGGGGCCAATCCAGCCGAGCGCTTCCAACTCGTCGAACGCCTTCCACATGCCGATGAGGCCCGTCCCGCCGCCCGTCGGGTAGAAAATCGCGTCGGGCAGCTGCCAGCCGAATTGCGCGGCCAGCTCGAGCCCCATCGTCTTCTTGCCCTCGATCCGGTACGGCTCCTTGAGCGTCGAGCAATCGAACCACAGCCCCTGCGCCGCACCCTTCCCCACAATCGCCCCGCAATCGTCGATCAGCCCATTGACGCGGTAGACGCGCGCGCCCTGGAGCGCGATCTCGCGCACGTTGATCTCGGGCGTGT
Source organism: Sphingomonas sp. (assembly GCA_019744885.1). GTDB lineage: Bacteria > Pseudomonadota > Alphaproteobacteria > Sphingomonadales > Sphingomonadaceae > Sphingomonas. Next base: position 9,250 of record JAIETY010000218.1, on the reverse strand, counting down.
CGTCGGGACAGAGCACCACGGTCTCGATGCCGCAGCGCGTAGCATAAGCCGCGAGCGCCGCGCCGGCATTGCCGTTGGTCGGCATCGCGATTTTCGTGACGCCAAGCGCCTTGGCCATGCTCACCGCCATCACCAGCCCGCGCGCCTTGAACGAACCCGTCGGCAACCGCCCTTCGTCCTTCACCACGACGCGCGCGCCGCCCGAGGCCGGGATCGGCACCAGCGGCGTCTCGATCTCGCCCAGGCTGACGATGTTGGCAGCGTCGCGCACCGGCAGCAACTCGCGCCAGCGCCACAAATCACTCGGCCGCGCCTCGACGAGCGCGCGCGGCAGTTGCGCACGGATCGCGGCGAGATCGTAGCGCACGAGCAGGGGCCGCCCGACCTTGCTCAGGCCATGGATTTGGTCAGCTTCATAACGCTCGCCCGTCATCGAGCATTCGAGATGCGTCACGTACGAGACGCGCGGTTCGGTGAGATTGGGGTTCATGCCCCTTCTTAGACGCGATTAATCGTCATATTCCAGTGCCGCCGCCGCGCCGCCCGAAAGATCGAGCGGGCGGTTCGGCGCGACCGGGCAGGGCTCGCCTTCGGTCGGACCCGGGCCGCGCTTTTTGCGCGCCTTGTTGACCGCCGACAGGATTACCAGCCGCATCCCCGGGGCAAGTCGCCGCGAGACGACCGCTTGCGCGACCGGCACCAAGCCCCACGGCAGACCGGAGCCGGGTTGTGGAGCCTCAGGTCGGCGCGGTGCGTCGGGGCGCGGCATTGAACTCACCCCGCCTTCGCCACGCCCACCAGTGCGGGCCGCAGCAGCCGGTCCTTCAGCGCATAGCCTGCCTGCATTTCCTGCACGATCGTGCCGGGTTCGGCATCGCTCGGCAGTTCCATCATCGCCTGGTGCCAATTGGGGTCGAGCTTTTCGCCCATCGCTTTCACCTTGGCGATGCCGTGGCGCTGGAACACCGCTTCGAGCTCGCGGCCGGTGGCTTCGAGGCCCGCGACGAGGCCCTTCATCTTGTCGTCGGCGCGCAGCTCCGCCGGGATCGCCGCCAGCCCGCGCTCAAGATTATCGGCGACCGACAACAGATCGCGCGCAAAGCTGGTGACGGCATAGGCGCGCGCGTCGACCGCTTCTTTTTCGGCGCGGCGGCGGACATTTTGCGCTTCGGCAGCGGCATAGAGCACCGACGCCTTGGCTTCGGCCAATTCGGCCTCCAGCGCAGCGATACGCGCAACGTCGGCGCTCGACCCGTCACCGTCCTGGTCGGCGAACGGGCTGCCAGCCGTTTCGGCGGTGGCCAGATTATCGTCGTCAATCATCGTCTTCAGTCCTGTGTTACTGCATCAAGCGCGCGAGCGTGGCAGCGGTAAAATCCACCATTGGCACAATGCGCGCATAGTTCAACCGAGTCGGCCCGATCACGCCGACCACCCCCACGACGCGCCCGTCGAGCCCGTGAAACGGTCGTGCGATCACCGAAGATCCAGACAGCGCGAAGAGATTATTCTCCGCGCCGATGAAGATCCGGGTCGCATCGCCCTCGCGCGCGCGATCGAGCAGATGGGCGATCTCCTGCTTGCCTTCAAGATCGTCGAGCAAGTCGCGCACGCGGTCGAGATCGGCGGCGGCGGCGGCATCGATCAGCCGCCCCTGCCCGCGCACGATCAGCACCGGGCGGCGATCGCTATCCTCGCTCCACACCGCCAGCCCAGCTTCGATCAGCGCCCGCGCCGCCCCGTCGAGCGCGGCGCGTTCGGCGGCAATCTCGCGGTCGAGCCGCGCGCGCGCTTCCGCAAGCGTCAGCCCGCTCAGCATCGCACTGACATAATTGGCGGCTTCGGTCAGCGCCGAAGCACTGGTGCCGGGTGGCAGTTCGACGACGCGGTTTTCGACCGATCCATCCTCCGCCACCAGCACGGCGAGCGCCTGCTGCGCCGATAGCGGCACAAAGGCGAGCTGGCGGACGACAACTTCGCGCTTTGGCACGAACACGAGACCCGCGCACGCCGACAGGCCTGAGAGCGTCGCGGTGGTCGCAGCAATCGCTTCCTCGACCGGCCCTGCCTGCGCGAGGCGCGCTTCGATCGCGGCGCGCTCCTCAATCGAGGGCTCGAGCGCGTGCATCATGCCATCGACGAACAGCCGCAAGCCGGTATCGGTCGGCATCCGCCCCGCGCTGGTATGCGGCGCGGCGAGCAGGCCGAGTTCCTCAAGATCCTGCATCACATTGCGGATCGAGGCGGGCGACAGATTGAGCCCCGACAGCTTCGAAATGGTGCGCGACCCGATCGGCGCACCCGAGTCGAGATAGCTTTCGACGACGATCCGAAACACATCGCGCGCGCGGTCGTTGAGTTCGAGGATCGGCGAGTTCATGCAGGGTTAGTTATGGTGTCGGCGGGGTGGCGGCAAGCGTTTGGGCTTGTTGGGTTCACGCGGAGGCGCGGCGACGCGGAGAAGAAGTGAGGGAGGTTCGCGCAGAGGGCCCAGGGGGCGTTGGGAATGTGTCGACCTTCGCTGCGTCAGCGGCTGCGGAAGTTAAAGGCCTCGCTGGCGCGAGGCGATTGCCCCAAGCCACGCAATCTCTGCGCCCACTGCGCCTCCGCGCGAACAAAAGCTTCTCCGCGTCTCCGCGCCTCCGCGTGAACCACTCTTCCCCCGGTTGCGCGCCCCACCCGATCCTCTAAGGCAACCCCAACAAACACAGGAGTCACCGACATGCGCCCCTCCGGCCGCGCCCCCGATCAAATGCGGATGATCAGCATCGAGCCGCGCTTCACCAAACATGCCGAAGGATCGGTGCTGATCGGCTTCGGCGACACCAAGGTACTCGTCACGGCTTCGGTCGAAGAGCGGGTGCCACCGTTCCTGCGCGGCAAGGGTGAGGGCTGGGTAACGGCGGAGTATGGCATGCTGCCGCGCGCCACCCACACCCGTGGCAATCGCGAGGCCGCGAAGGGCAAGCAATCGGGCCGCACGCAGGAAATCCAGCGCCTCATCGGTCGGTCCTTGCGTGCGGTCACTGACCTGAAATTGCTTGGCGAGCGCCAGATCACGCTCGATTGCGACGTGATTCAGGCCGATGGCGGCACCCGCACCGCATCGATTTCGGGCGCGTGGGTGGCGCTGCGCCTCGCGATTAACGGCCTGCTCAAGGACGGCAAGCTCGCCGCCGACCCGCTCACGCAAAAAGTCGCGGCGATCAGCTGCGGCATCTGGCAGGGCACGCCGGTGCTCGACCTCGACTATGACGAGGATTCGACCGCCGACGCCGACGCCAATTTTGTCCTGCTCGAAAATGGCAACATCGCCGAGGCGCAGGCGACTGCGGAGGGCGCGACCTATGACGAGGAAGGCCTGCTCCGGCTGCTCCGCCTTGCGCGCATCGGCTGCACCGGCATTTTCGCCGCGCAAGCCCGCGCCGTCGCATGACCGAACTGCCGCCGCAGGCGATCCGCAAGCTCACCCCCGGCAAGTTGGTCATCGCGACGCATAATGCGGGCAAGGTGCGCGAGATCACGGCGCTGCTCGCGCCCTATGGCATGCAGACAATCTCGGCGGCTGAACTCGACCTGCCCGAGCCCGAGGAAACCGGTACGACCTTCGTCGCCAACGCCGAGCTGAAAGCGCGCTACGCCGCCGATCTGTCGGGCTTGCCCGCGCTCGCCGATGACAGCGGGCTGTGCGTCGAGGCACTCGGTGGCGATCCCGGCGTCTACACCGCCAACTGGGCCGAAACCGCCGACGGCACCCGCGACTGGATGCTGGCGATGACCAAGGTGCAGGACAAGCTCGACGCGCTCGGCCCCGATGTCAGCCGCGCGGCGACCTTTGTGTCGACGCTCGCGCTCGGCTGGCCCGATGGGCATCTCGAATGGTTCGAAGGGCGGATCGACGGTACATTGATCTGGCCGCCGCGCGGCGCAGCCGGCTTTGGCTATGATCCGATGTTCGTGCCTTTGGGCGAAACGCGCACCTTCGCCGAAATGCCGTTCGAGGAAAAACAGGCCAACAACCACCGCGCGCGCGCCTTTGCCGCGCTGGTGAAGGCGGTTTTCTAACCGCTACCCAGCGCTGTTTCACACGGACGCAACAAAAATCCTGCCTAGATGAATTGGGGTTTCGTAATTTTGGGGAGTCGAGTCGCGCGCATGGCGATGGCTTTTCCCAACATGATCGAAGCATCGGGGCAGGAGGAAATATGCGGTATCGGGCCAGATTGCTTGCGTCGGCACTGATTGTCGGTGGCTGTTCGCCGCAGAGCAGCACCACATCCGCACCACCAACGACGGTGGTGCCCTCCCCCACGCCGACGCCATCGCCGACCCCGAGTCCGACGCCCACACCGACTCCAACGCCGACCCCAACGCCCACCCCAACGCCGACGCCGACGCCGACGCCGACGCCGACGCCAACACCAACACCGTCGGCGAGCTATTTGCGGTTCACGGAAATCTATTCGACGCGCCTCGGCTCCGGCATCACCCTGCCCAGCGCCTGCGCCAGCCTCGCCTTCAGCAGCCAGCCGCCGACGCTCCGCGCGGTCACGCTCTATGGCCAGGGTCTCGCCTTCCGCTTCGTGCTGACACCGCAGGTCTGGGGGGTGACCGGCGACGGCATCACGCTCAGTTTCGACGGGCGCACCGCCGATTTCACCAACACCACGGCTGAAGTCGCGCATGCGACGACGATTGGCAGTGATCCGGTGCGCTTCGCGATCACCCAGCCGGTGGCGGGCGGAACCGGGCTCGATTATGCGCGGCTCGCGTCGGTGTCGGTACCGGCGGGCGGCGTGATTCGCGACTATCAATGCGCGATCGGCATTACGACGCTGGCGGCCGATCTGGCGGCATCGCCATCGGGCAGCTTCCCGCGCACCACCGTCTCGGGAACGGCCCATGTCCGGGAAGGAGCGACATCACGCGCCTATGCGCTGCGCACCAGCACGGCCACCGTCAGTGTCGACACCGCTGGACGGCGCGTGACGATCACCTTCCAGCTGACCGGCACGCCGGTTTCGGGCGGCGGCGGGACGATCGATCTGGGGAGTTTTTCGGCTTCAGCGCCCATCGACGCCGCCACCGACAATTTCGTCGCGACCCTCAACAGCACCCGCACCGCGACCGGTTCGATCAGTGGCCGCTTCTTCGGCCCGCAAGCGCTAGAGGTCGGCGCGAGCTTTGGCGCGACGGTCGCCGATGCCGGGGCGACGCCGGGCTATACGGTGACGGGCACGATCCACGGGGTGCGATAGGGCGGCACCTCAAAACGCCGTCTGGCCCCAGACATTCCCGGCAGGACGGTAGCGGCACACGAGATAATCGTCGGCATTGTTGCTCGCCAGCGCGCAGCCAAAGGCCGTCGTCGTGCGCCAGACGATCTGCGTATAGTGGCCGACATCGCCGAAGCGGCCCGTGCGGCTGAAGTTGGGGGTCGGGCGGTTCACGAAATCCTTCTTCTCGGCCACCCACAGATTGACCATTTCGCGGTAGCTGTAGGCGCCGCGCGTGCCGGTGAAGAGATTCTCGCCTTGCCGCACCGCTCCCGGCGGCTGATCAGCATGGCGGAACTGGCGCGTGCGCGCGAGTGTCTGGGCATAAGCGAGCGCATCGGCGGCGAGCGCGTCGTCCCACACCAGCGGCGGCACGCCAACTTCCGCGCGCGCAGCATTATGGCCTGTCAGCATCGCCGCGCGAAGCAGCGCGGCCCCGCGCGACTGCACGACCGGCGCCGCCACGGCTTCGGTCACCCGCGCAGGGCCGGGCTGGGTGCAGCCGATCACGGCCAGTACGGCTGCGCATGCGATCCTTTTCACCGCCACCATCTTTCTCCATAGCCGCCCGCGATGGACACACCGCTTGCCCTTTATATCCACTGGCCCTTCTGTGTCTCCAAATGTCCGTACTGCGACTTCAACAGCCATGTGCGCGCCGAAGTCGATCAGGCGGCGTGGGCAGCGGCGCTGCTCGCCGATCTCACGCATGAGGCCGCGCTGCTGCCGGAGCGGCGGCTGGGGTCGATCTTCTTCGGCGGCGGCACGCCGAGCCTGATGCCGCCCGCGACCGTCGCGGCGTTGATCGCGGCGGCGGAGGATTCGTGGGGTTTCGACGGCGACATCGAAATCACGCTGGAGGCCAACCCGTCGTCGGTGGAAGCGGCGCGCTTTGCTGACCTCGCTGCGGCGGGCGTCAACCGCGTGTCGCTGGGGTTGCAGGCGCTCGACGACGCCGCGCTTGCCTTCCTCGGTCGCGCGCATGATGTCGCTGAGGGCCTTGCAGCACTCGACACAGCGCAGCGGCACTTTGGCCGGGTCAGTTTCGACCTGATCTACGCCCGCCCCGGCCAGTCGCAGGCCGCATGGGAAGCCGAACTCGCCCGCGCGCTGAGCTTCGGGACCGAGCATCTTTCGCTCTACCAGCTCACGATCGAACCCGGCACGCGTTTTGCGACCGAAGCGGCAGCGGGGCGGCTGACAATTCCGGAGGACGAGGAAGCCGCCAGCCTGTTCGAAGCGACCCGCGTGATCGCGGCGGCGGCGGGGCTGCCCGCTTATGAGGTTTCCAACCACGCGCGGTCGGGCGCCGAGAGCCGCCATAACCTGACCTATTGGCGCTACCGCGACTATGCCGGCATCGGCCCCGGCGCGCATGGGCGGCGCGGCGGGATGGCGACGATGCGCCACAAAAAGCCCGAAAACTGGCTGAGCGCAATGGCGCGCAACGGCCATGGCATTGAGATTGAGGACGCGCTGTCGCCAGAATCGCGGCGGGCGGAGGCGCTTCTGATGGGGCTGCGCTTGCGCGAAGGCGTCGATCTGGCACGCGTCGCGGCGCTGTCGGGGGAAGCGGTGGAGACTGTGGTCGATGCGCGCGCCGCCGAGACTCTCAAGGCCGAAGGGCTGATCGTCCGCGACGGCCCCTGGCTGCGCGCGACCGAAGCAGGGATGCTGGTGCTTAACGCGATCATCGCCTCGTTGGTGCCGGACGATTGATCGAGCAATGCGCACCCCGCTCCACTTCCGTTTGCCCTGAGCTTGTCGAAGGGCCGTCCTTCTTCTGGGATGACGTCGCAATAGAAGGACGGTGCTTCGACAAGCTCAGCACGAACGGGATGAGAGCGAAGCCCACGCTTCGCGCCTAACGTTAAGGCGCCTTGGCCGGAACCACCGGATCATCAAGCGGGATCGCGACCCGCTTCGACTTGTCAGGCTTGGCCTTGGTCGCGTCGCCGATGACCTCGACGAGCTTTTTCCCCGCCAACAGCGCCATGCCGAGGATCGGGATGCCCGCGCCGCCGCACCCGCCCGCCTGCGCGGCGCAGGGCGTGTTCTGCAATTCGAGCGCGCGCGCGCCGGTCAGGTAGGGGTTGGAAGGGCGCCCCCGGCTCGGATCGGGCTCGTTGGGAAAGGGCAGCCGCTGGCTGGGCAGCGCATTGCCGCACACGATCACGTCGGCGTCCTTCTTCTCGCGCGGGCGACAGGGTTCATCGGCGACCGGCACCAGAATCGAAAAGCGCGTCGGCGGCGCGACTTCAGCGGGCGGCGCGGGGGCTGCCTGTAGCAGCGCAATCAGCAACATCGACATGCTGCCCTTGTCGCGCACAATCGCGGCGAATCAAGGGCATTCAGGCCAGAGCCAACCGACTTTACCGCGACCCGTTCGTTTCGAGCGTAGTCGAGAAACAGGCCACAAGCGACGTCGCCCTTGGCTTGTTTCTCGACTGCGCTCGAAACGAACGGGGGCAGGCTGGTCCAAAACCAAGCCGCCACGCGCTACTCGACCTTGCCAACGCTCAGCCGCCTGAGCTCGATCGCCGGACAGCGGTCCATCACCACCTTCAGCCCCGCCGCCTCGGCACGGGCCGCCGCTGCCTCATTGACGACGCCAAGCTGCATCCACACCGCTTTCGCCCCCGCCGCAATCGCGACATCGACGGCGTCTCCGGCGGCGGCTGAATTGCGGAAAATATCGACGATGTCGATCGGCATCCCGATCTGCGCCAGGTCGTGGAAGATATATTCGCCGTGGATATGCTCGCCCGCGATCTGCGGATTGACCGGGATCACGCGGTAGCCGTGCGCCTGAAGCACTTCCATCACCTCATAGGAAGGCCGCTCGGGCCGGTCCGACGCGCCGACCATCGCGATCGTGCGCGCGCCTTCGAGTAACGCGCGAATGTCTTCGTCAGTGGTGAGCGGCATGGCAGGCTCCTGTCAGCGGGCGTCGATCCAGTCGGCGACTTTGCCCGCAATCTGCTGAAACGCCAGCGCTTCGGGCCCGTTCCCGGCGGCGGGCGGCATCCCGCCGTCGGAGGCGGTGCGGATCGCGATGTCGAGCGGAATCCGCCCCAGAAAAGCAATGCCAAGCTCGGCCGCTGCTGCCTCGGCGCCGCCATGGCCGAACGGGTCGGACACCGCGCCGCACGACGGGCAGACATAGCCGGCCATATTCTCAATGAGGCCGATTACGGGCACCTTGGCTTGGGCAAACAAATCGATCGCGCGGCGCGCGTCAATCAGCGCGAGGTCCTGCGGCGTCGACACAATCACCGCGCCGGCCGGGCGGTGGCTGCGGATCATCGTCAGCTGGATGTCGCCCGTCCCCGGCGGCAGATCGAGCACGAGCGTATCGGCATTGCCCCAATTCGCGTCAACGAGCTGACCAAGCGCACCCGCCGCCTTCAGCCCGCGCCACGCAATCGCCTGATCGGGGGCTACGAACTGGCCCATCGACAGCAGCGACACGCCGTGCGGCGTCGGCACCGGTTGCAGCACCTTGTCGCGCGCCTGCGGCTTGATGCCTTCGACGCCGAGCAGCTTGGGCTGCGACGGGCCATAGATATCGGCATCGACCACCCCGACCCGACGCCCGCGTTGCTGGAGCGCAATCGCGAGATTGGCCGATACGGTCGACTTGCCCACCCCGCCCTTGCCGCTCGCCACCGCGATCAGCGTGCGCTTGGGCCGCGAAGCGGTGAGCGCGATCTGCACCGACTCGATCCCGGCGACCCCCAGTGCGGCAGCGTGCACCCGCGCCTCGAGCTCGGCATGGTCGGCGGCGTCGAGTCCGCTCACATCGAGGATGATCCGCGCCTGCCCCGCGACGACGCGCGCGCTCGCGCGGCCCGCAGCAATGGCATCAACGACAGCATCCAGACCAGGTTCAGCACTCATTCGCGTGGCTGATACGCATCCCTGATACACTTGCCACTGTTTTTCCGCCCGCGCCCTCTTATAAAGGGGGTTAT
>JAIETY010000003.1 GCA_019744885.1 Sphingomonas sp. | reverse complement strand
TGCCCTTGGGGTGCCGCCGCAAGCGATAGGCCGATTGCGGCGAGACCCCGACCGCGCGACAAGCAAGCGTGATGCACCCGCTATCGGCGAGCGCGGTAATGAAATCGCGCTGCCGCTGCGCGCTCCAGCCGTCGTGGCGCGTGCGGAGCGGGGCGGGGGCGAAGGCGAGGGTGTCGGCGGTCTGGGACTTGGGCATAGGGAGACTCCGGTGAGAAGGAGTCGAGTTATATAACCAAAATGGTTCGTGTTGGAAAATGGATTTTATCGATCAGGCGCGAGTTTAAGTGACAAGGTCCAGTGGCAAGTCAGCGATATCGCGAAGCCTGTTGCCCTCGATCATCATATCCAGCAGTTCGAGCGTGTCATCGCGATCCAGCGCCGCAACGGCGTGGCGAAGTTCGGTCAGCGCAAAGTGGTACACGCAATCAATGTCGCCGGTGCCCAAGGCTAGCGAGGCGAGCCTCGTCGGCATCGGCTCGCCCGTGATAACGGCAATATGCGGCAAACGGCCTTTGCGATTTCTGACAAGATTCAGACCTTCGGAGCGCGCATTTTGCGCTCGGTCGCTTCGCAAGGTCCATTTGCAGCTAATCGAAGCATGCAGAATTGGTCGAAGACTGTTGGCCTTGCGCAGGCTCGTCATCTTGGCGACCGAGCCGTCCACCAAAAATTTGTTGCGATTGATCTCGGCATCGTCTTCGGGGTGGCGCCCGATGACGACATCGGGCTTTATCAGATAATCCGACCCGATCGCCGTTGCGATTTCCCGGTTCGTCTTTGCAATCGCCTGCAACGCCGAAAGGTGCGCATATTGATCGAATTGTGAAATGCCGCCGCCCTTCGCGACGAAAAAGCTGCCCGATCGGAGGTGACTGAGCTGCGCAAAGGCGAGCCGGACGTAGGTCGCACAAATTTCCTCGAAATTGGCGCCTGCCGTCTGCCCGGGCAGTTTGGGGCCGGTGATAGACGTACCGATCTGATCGAGAATAGCGTTGGCAATTGCGACACTGACGACGCTGCCTTTATCGGCGTTGGATGGGATCGCGCCATCACTTCGCGTCAGTGTGCCGGTGAGGAGCGATGCGTGAAACTCACGGCGGGCCGACGCAAACCAGCTTTCGGGCATTAGCCGACTGCCGCCATTGGGACCATCGATCCTACGGACAAGGCGATGCGGAGATTATGCGCCACCGCTCTTGCGACAGGTGCCGGGAATGCATTGCCGACTTGGCGATACGAAGTCGTCTTGCCGCCGTAGAATTGCCAGCTATCGGGAAAGCCTTGCAAGCGCGCGACCATGCGCACGGTCAGGCGCGGCATGCCGACAAAGTCGCGCTCGGGTGCTTCCAACGCCAGGCTGCGCCCTTCGACACCGAGCGACGCCCATGCCTTTCGGGCGCGCGTCGGTCCAAGGTCCGGGCCGCCGTGTTTCTTCGATCCGCCAACGATTGTCGGCGCGATCTCGTTGGCGCGCGCGACCCAGTTGTCGAGGCCGAGCCAGCCCTTCGCCCCCATCAAGTCGCGCAACGTTACGCCCACGGTCGGCGGGTTTTGAGGCCGCACGGTCGGCCAATCGAAGATATCCGCCAAATCCTTCCGGATCGCGACAATCACCACGCGCGGGCGCAATTGCGGGACACCGAAGTCCGACGCATTCAGCAGTCGCCAATCGGTGTGGTAGCCGAGCTTGCTCAACTGGCCCCGAAGTTGCTCGCGATAGTCCTTGAACACGGGCGACAGGAAGCCACGGACATTCTCGATCATCACGGCACGGGGCTTCATTTCGTCGATCAGGCGAAGTGCTGCCGGAAAGAGATTGCGCTCGTCGAGGTCGCCAAGCTGTTTGCCCGCGACCGAGAAGGGCGGGCAGGGCAGGCCGGCCGCGAACAGGTCAATCCCCTTATAGGGGCGACCGTCGAAGTCGGTCATGTCCTCGTCAAACACATTCCAGCCGGGTCGATTGAGCTGGAGCGTCTTGGCGAAATCGCGCTCGATTTCGATCAGCGCTTCGTGCCGGAAACCGGCCTGCTCAAGCCCGATCGCCTGGCCACCGGCGCCTGCGCAAAATTCGATGGAGTGCATGGCGATTCTCTCGGGGGCCTCGGTCAAACGTAAGGCTACGTTCTGCCTATGTTCGCGTCAAGTGGGGGCGTTTGCGGCATGGGCAAAGCCAGTTTCAGGTCGGCCATGCCCCCGGCATGGCCTACGGGATGCGGGGCATCCCGTACCTGAAACTCGTCGGTCGGCGCTTGGGGCGCCGCCGTCCGGGCGCGCCTTTAGTCGGGGATTAGCGTCGCTAATCCCGCGACCGGCACGCCTTACTCCGCCGCAATCCCCGCCCGCGCAAACATATCGCCCTCGCCCTCGCCCGCGTCCTCATTCGCGGCAGGCACCGCCTTCACTTTCTGGCGCTTGTCGAACGAGTCCCACACTTCGTTCCAATTCCCGCGCGTCGCGCCCTTCGAATATTCCGTGGCGCGCTGTTCGAAGAAATTGGCGTGCTCGACGCCGTTGAGCAGCGGGGCGAGCCAGGGGAGGGGGTGTTCCTCGATCATGTAGATCGGCTTCAGGCCCAATTGCCCCAGCCGCCAGTCGGCGATGTAGCGGATGTATTTCTTGATTTCCTTGGGCGTCATCCCCGTCACCGGGCCTTGTTCGAAGGCAAGATCGATGAACGCATCCTCGAGCCGCACCGTCGTCTGGCACACGTCCATGATGTCATCCTTGACCGCCTTGGTCAGGCAGTCGCGCTCCTTGCAGAATTCGTGGAACAGCCGGACAATGCCTTCGCAGTGCAGGCTTTCGTCGCGCACGGACCAGCTCACGATCTGGCCCATGCCCTTCATCTTGTTGAAGCGCGGGAAGTTCATCAGCATCGCGAAGCTCGCGAACAATTGCAGCCCTTCGGTAAAGCCGCCGAACATTGCCAGCGTGCGCGCGATATCCTCGTCGGTGTCGACGGTGAAGCGCTGCAGATAGTCGTGCTTGTCCTTCATCTCGGCATATTCGAGGAACATGCCATATTCGCTTTCGGGCATGCCGATCGTGTCGAGCAGATGCGAATAGGCAGCGATGTGCACCGTTTCCATGTTGCTGAACGCCGCCAGCATCATCTTGATTTCGGTGGGCTTGAACACGCGGCCATATTTGTCGTGGTAGCAATCCTGCACCTCGACATCGGCCTGGGTGAAGAAGCGGAAGATTTGGGTGAGCAGGTTGCGCTCATGCTCGCTGATCTTCTGCGCCCAGTCGCGGCAATCCTCGCCGAGCGGCACTTCCTCGGGCATCCAGTGGATCTGCTGCTGGCGCTTCCAGAAGTCGTACGCCCAGGGATATTCGAAGGGCTTGTAGGTTTTGCGGGCGGAGAGGAGGGACATGTTGGGCCTTTCGGTGCTTGATCAGAATATGGGGTGCGCGGGGGCGGGCGTCATCGGCCAGCGCCCCAACTCGACAGTGCAAAGGCAAAGCCGCCCAGAATAATCGCGCCTGCGCCGAGCATCGTGCCGGCGATGCGGCGGCGATAGATCGCGGCCTCGCTCGTCGCCGGGCGGGTGAGCGTGAAGGCGGTGCCGCCGAGCGCGGCGATCGCGACCAGACCCATGATGACGGGCGCGGTGAAGAAGGCGAGGAGATCGCTCATCGCCGCTCCCGCCGCACGACGGTGCGCTCGACATAGACTTTCTGGCCGCTGCGCGCGCCGACGCCGAACACGACGATGCCGAGGAAATAGCCGAAATCATACCAGCCGCCGTTGTTGGGCACGGCATAGACCGCGATGTCGGGGACGAAGATCGACGCGACCCACGCGACCGGGAAGATGAAGCCGTGCCACAGCCCGAGCCAGAAGCCGGGGGCGTCGGGCGCGACACCGCTCGCGGCCTGATGCGCGGTGCACGCGGCGACGAACAGCATCACCACCAGCGCGGCGGCGCGGCGCTTATTGGCAGGCAAGGCACTCATCATAATCGGTGCCTTCGCCCAGCTCGATCTTCTTCGGCTCGGCAGTGTTGTCGGCTTCCACGCCACCGGCAAAGCCCGCGCGCTGGATCGACTTCGAGCGCAGATAATAGAGCGACTTCACGCCCAGCTCCCACGCGCGGAAGTGGAGCATCAGCAAGTCCCATTTCTCGACATCGGCGGGGATGAACAGGTTGAGCGACTGCGACTGGTCGATGTACGGCGTGCGGTCAGCCGCGAGTTCGATCAGCCAGCGCTGGTCGATTTCGAAGCTCGTTTTGTAGCAGTCCTTTTCCTCCTGGCTGAGGAAGTCGAGATGCTGCACCGAGCCGCCATGTTCGAGGATGGTGCTCCACACGCCTTCGCTGTTCTTCGATTTCTCGATCAGCAGCTTTTCCAGATAGGGATTGCGGATCGAAAAGCTGCCCGACAGCGTCTTGTGGGTGTAGATGTTCGCCGGGATCGGCTCGATGCACGCGCTCGTCCCGCCGCAGATGATGCTGATCGACGCGGTCGGCGCAATCGCCATCTTGCACGAAAAACGCTCCATCACGCCCTGATCGGCGGCGTCGGGGCAGGGGCCGCGTTCGACCGCGAGCTGCATCGATGCCTCATCCACCTGCGCGCGGATGTGCTTGAAGATGCGCAGGTTATATTGCTTGGCCATCGCGCCTTCGAACGGCAGCCCGCGCGCTTGCAGGAAGCTGTGGAAGCCCATCACGCCCAGCCCCACCGAACGTTCGCGCGTGGCGGAATAGGCGGCGCGCTCCATCCCCGGCTCGGCGCGGTCGATATAATCCTGCAGCACATTGTCGAGGAAGCGCATCACATCCTCGATAAAGCCCTTGTCGTCCTTCCACTGATCCCAGGTTTCGAGATTGAGCGACGACAGGCAGCACACCGCCGTGCGATCCTTGCCGAACTGGTCCTTGCCGGTCGGCAGCGTAATTTCGCTGCACAGGTTCGAGGTCGAGACCTTCAAGCCCACGTCGCGGTGATGCTGCGGCATCGCCTTGTTCACATGATCGGCGAAGACGATGTAGGGCTCGCCGGTCGCCAGCCGCGTTTCAACGAGCTTCTGGAACAGCGACCGCGCGTCAACCGTGCCGCGCACCGAGCCATCCTTGGGGCTGAGCAGATTCCATTCGGCCCCGGCGCGCACGGCTTCCATGAACGCGTCGGGAATCAGCACGCCGTGGTGCAGGTTGAGCGCCTTGCGGTTGAAATCGCCACTGGGTTTGCGGATTTCGAGGAATTCCTCAATCTCCGGGTGGCTGATGTCGAGGTAGCAGGCCGCCGACCCGCGCCGCAGGCTCCCTTGCGAAATCGCGAGCGTGAGCGAATCCATCACCCGCACGAACGGAATGATGCCGCTGGTCTTGCCGTTCAGGCCGACCGGCTCGCCGATGCCGCGCACATTGCCCCAATAGGTGCCGATGCCGCCGCCGCGACTGGCGAGCCAGACATTCTCGTTCCAGGTCTGGACAATGCCTTCGAGGCTGTCGGGCACCGAATTGAGATAGCAGCTGATCGGCAGGCCGCGCCCGGTGCCGCCGTTCGACAGCACGGGGGTTGCCGGCATGAACCACAGCTTCGAGATATAGTCATAGATGCGCTGGGCGTGACCGGCATTGTCGGCATAGGCCGAGGCGACGCGCACGAACAAATCCTGAAACGATTCGCCGGGCAGCAGATAGCGGTCGCGCAGCGTTTCCTTGCCGAAATCGGTGAGCAGCGCGTCGCGGCCATGATCGACCTCGACCGGATAGGGTTGCGGCTTCACCGACTTGCTGTCGCGTGGGGCCTTGGCGGTGGCGACGGCGGTCGCCGCTGCGTCGACCGCGTCCTGTACGATGCTGTCCATGTTCGCGTCCTGGCCTTCCCGAAAATCCATCACTGCTCCATCCCTGCCTCGCGGACCTTCGTTGGTCCGACGCTGATTCGACTCAGGGGCGAACCCCCATGTTATCACTGACGAGCCGCACGACGAGAACAAAAAGTGATCATCATCTCGTGCACAGTGCAGGATATACCGTTCCACAACTTGGGGTTGCGGTGACCGATCTACCAGCGCTTGGGTTCGCCCCCGAACTCGACCACAACAGATTGTGCCCATTCGGCGCAGCAAGCAAGACGGTAAATGACAGTTTAGGGACTCGGTTCGTCGCTCAAATGACTCGGTTCATGGCGCGGCATGAGTTGCCCACAGGCGCGACGCGTGGACGCAGGCGGGATTGGCAAAACGCAAGAGAACGAGGGGGGAACGAAAATAAATAGCGACGGTAGCGCGGCGGAGGATCTGGACACCAAGGACGGGATGCAGATGCCAGAGACTGAGCGGCTTGTCCGCTTTTGGCCAAGCAGAGCGGGGCCCTGATGCTCCCTATCGATTGTAACGGCGATTTACGGAACCGGCGTCAATTGGGGACCTTCTTGACCGTGAGGCAGCGATCGCACTTGATCGGATCGCCGGTGCTCAGCTTCAACGACAATATGCGATCGTCAGTCTTGAAAGTGCTTCCCAGCGCACCGTCAATGAGCTCCAAGCGATATTGATAGCCCTTGCCCGACGGCCCGATCGGTACAACCCTTACCGGAAAGGCGCCGCCCTCGACGGTAGCTTCGAGCCTGGCCGGATCGAAGCCATCGTAGCCTTTGTCTGCGTTCAACGGGAATATCACGGTGAACGGCTTGTCGATGCTCGCGATGGTTGCCGATCCGGCGTCGAGCTTCAGTGTCGGCTCGGTCTTATAGAACACCAGGTCGCGCTCGATCCGCAGCAATTGCCCCACCGCATTGAGCGGATCAGCGAGTTTCAGCTTGGCGGTGAAGACCGTTCCATCGCTCCAGCCACTCGTGATGTTTGGAGTCGACAGCGCCGGATTGAAGGTGAGGGTGATCGTGCGGCCGTCGCTTCCTTCTGTGGGAGTGACCGCCAGGTTGCGCGGCGCTTTTCCTACCAACCCGACCTGGAGCGCGGACGGGTTGCTCGGCAACGGCCCATCGAAGAGGATGTCGAACTTGTTCGAAGTGGCCACAAGGCGGGGAACCACCGCGCCGAATGCGGGCTCGGGTAGCTCGTCGCTGCGGCATGCGCTCGAGGGACGAAGTGTGATCGGCTTGCGTGCCGCCCCCTGGCGCGTCCAGATTATCAGATCCGCGTCCGATTGGTGCGCGACCTGGCGTAGCAACTGCGAGTCGAACCTTATATAGATCCCGGCCATATCGGGCGCAGTTCGAATTTCTGAGGCGCGCACGCCGTTGAGATAGGCTTCGGTACCGCGCCATATATTGGATCCGAACACCAGCAGCGACACATCTTTCCCGCACGGCGCGATTGCCGTCGGGATGATTTCGGAAATCGACGTCGTCGCGACCGCACCCCCCAGCGTCCGCGCCGACAGTACGTCAGTCAGACTGTCGAGATCGGCACGGTTCGGGCGCAAAGTTTTGGAGATCTTTCGTTGATCGTCCGATTTGTCCACGGTGACGATCTGGCCCGCATGCCAGTTGCCGACCCAACTGGTCTGCAGGCTCATTTCGAGCTTGGGCCACCAGCTGGGAACCGACAGATCGACCGTCGCCGTATAGCGACGGAGGCGCTGGATGAGCTTGATGTCCTTGGATTTGGGATCGATGACTGCCTGAGGGCCGAAAATCCAGCCGAACACGGCGCATCGCCCCTCGACCACGACATCCTCCTCGCACTTATCGCGATCGGAAAAGCCCACTGCGAGCGGAAGGCGCTCCAGCGCCTCGACACGACCGCGCGCGGCCTGAAGGTAGTTGAGCGATCCGTTTCCCGTCAGCCCCTGCAGTGGCATATTGGCCGAAAGCGAAAGCCCTAGCTGAAGCGACTGCATCGCGGCCGCGCTGGTCGATATCTG
Organism: Sphingomonas sp.; assembly: GCA_019744885.1. Classification (GTDB taxonomy): domain Bacteria; phylum Pseudomonadota; class Alphaproteobacteria; order Sphingomonadales; family Sphingomonadaceae; genus Sphingomonas. The sequence goes on along the minus strand of JAIETY010000003.1, from coordinate 2,425 downwards.
TTGGCTCAACTCAACCGGCGACGTGGCGTAAGCCGCGCTCCATCCTTCCTCTCTATTGTAGTTGCTAATTGTTTCGCGGAAGGCAGCGGGAACGAAGGACTTCGGCGCGCCATACCTCTCTTCACATTCCCGCCATTTCGGTGACGGATCCTTGATGGCGTCCAGATCTTGGGTCACTTGAGTCAATCGATCAAGGAGGGCCTCCACGTCGGCCCGGCTGCGATAGTCCAGCAGCTTCCAGTCCCCCATCGTTCGCATTGAAACGGCCACATATTGCAGCGCGAGTATCTCTTCATAATCAGATAGCTCCAGCGGACAAATCGTGTCGGAACTGGGCGAACTCTGCGCGGAAGGATCCAATTTCTTTGTAAAACTCTCCCATCGAGTATTCAGGACCGCTATTCGTCCAGCCGTGGCCAAGTTGGATGCACCAAACAGGCGGTGCGCGGCGGCGCTGAGGCGAGGCGGCACGACCGCGTTGAGCCGCCAGAACGCGCCGGCGTCGTCCGGCAAACCAGGCCGTTTCTTGAACCACGCCCGTCTCGCGTCGGAGCCTAGATCGACGAACCGGTAAAGATCGCTCGAAGCGCCCATCGCCAGATACACCGGGTCCCGAGCGTCTCTCGAGGCATCCGACGGTCCGCTGAGGCCGTTTGAGCGATAGGCGACATGGCCGAGCCAGAGGCTGTAGAGACTGGCGATCTCGTTGTCTCGCAGCACCTTCGGCTTCACCTTGAGCCGCACGACTGCAAATTTATTCTTGACCGCTCCCGGCGCGATCGTCGCCTGAAACTGCAGGCGATAGAGCGCGTGGGCGGCGACGTCGTGGCCGTCGTCGAGCTGGACGCTGGCCTGTGCGGCGCGCAGCTCGCTGCGATACGCCTGTCGGTCGCGAAAAAGGTCCATCGGCGACGCCGTGATGCTGGACGGTGAGATCGGGCCCGCGCCGGTGTTGGTAAACGGATTGGCGGGTGCGGCCGTAGTCAGCGCCCCGATCCTGGTCTTGAGCTCCTCGATCGCAGACGTCTGCTGCGTCACTTTCTCCTGGAGCGCCTTCACCTGAGCGGTGAGCGTCGAAACATCCGCCGAAGCCGCCGGGGCCGTAGGGCTGGACGAGCCGGGCGGTGGCGCCGTCCCCGCCGCAGCTGCAGCTTGTGCCGCCTGAAGTGCCTGCTGCGATCTGAAAAGCGTCAGATTGGCGTTGGCGAGCTCGGCCTGTTTGGTCTTGAGCTCTATCTCCTGTTGCGCACGCGCAAGCTCCTCACTGCGGTTGGCGGCTGGCGAAGGCGCGTAACCCACATTCGCGCTCGCCTGAATCGTCTGGATTGATTCGAGCACCCGCTTGAGCTGCGGCTCGAAATTCACCGATGCGCTCTTGTCGATCAAGTCCTCGAGATACTCGGATTCCCGCCGGCGATCGTTGATCAGCGTCTCGCGCGCATAGACCTCGGGCTCGCTGACTTGGATAGCGGCAGCCGTCTGGGGGGCCTTCTCATTGACCGATTCGATGCTCGAGGCATAAGGGTTTCCGAGGCAGCCGGAGAGCAGCATTGCGCAGGAACCCAGCGCCCCCGCACTCGTTGCGGTCGCCCATCGCCACTTGATTCCGATCATTGCGCACCCCCCCGAGGCGCTTGCTTTCCCAGCGTGAATTTCGGACGATAGCAAGCGCAGTAACAATAATGCGATAGATCCCTCAAGAAATATCACTCTAGATTACGCGTACGATCTACCCACGATAGCGAGTGGGCTCCGTCGAGTCGATAGGCGATATGAACTCGGTACCTCAGGGGGTGAGCGAGCCTCGTTAACATAGTTATAATTCTTACCGCAGAGCGCCCAACAGACGATTTCGAATCTATAAAATTTGGAATCGCATTTTTTTTGTAATGCACGAAAAATTAGCAAATATATTGTTAGAAAATTGCGGAAGTTAGGATATTAATTTCTTTGAGGCGGCGATCGGTTGATCATAAGTCGCTCAATTCTGATCGATTGCTGACACGATCACCGATCTCTTGGTTCATTGTCACTCCCTCACCCCGCCTTCTTCACCTTCGACCCTTCGCCCGAATTCAGCCGCGCGACGTTGAACCGGTCCTTGAACTCGATCCCCGCGCGGCCGTCCTTCGCCCAGCGGACGCGCGCCGGGAACATCTGGCCTTCGATCAGTTCGATCAGCAGCGTGACCTGCTCCGGATCGCGGCCGAATTCGATGCCGTCGATCATCGCGCCGGTGGCCGAAATGTCGCGGATGCGGACTTCGCCGCGTTCGCCCGCGACTTCGAGCGTTGCGGTGCGGAACAGCTTGGTGCGGCTTGCGCGGCTGACGCGGAAGCCCGAGATGGTCGCGGCGCCTTCGCCCTTGATCAGCGCGTCGGGCACGCTGTCGGCGCGGGCGGGCTTGCCGTAGTCATAAGCCTGG
>JAIETY010000188.1 GCA_019744885.1 Sphingomonas sp. | reverse complement strand
GACGAGATCCGGCCATATTGGAAAGCGCCTTCGGCTTCCCAGTCGAGCTTGCCCGGCGCAGGATCGCGATAGAAGCGCAGGTCAATCGTGTGGAGATTGCGGTCAAGGGTTTGAAGCGTGCGGCTGTCGTGCTCGGCGAGCCGGAAGTAACCGACATCGATCTTGCCGCCCGCGACCAGCTTGGGCGTCACCACATAGGCGCCCCACAACACCAGGTCGATGCTTTCGCGGTCGAGTTCGACCCGATTGGCGGCAAGCCCGGCCCGGTCGCTGGGCAACCGGGTCTGCGGGAGGACCCAAAACGCCGTCGCGGTCGCCCCCGACCTGGCCTTATAATCGAACCGCAGGCCGGTATAGCCATTGGCGGTGTTGCGGAATTCCTCCGACGTCACCAGTCGAGACGACCCGAGCGAGATGATCATCCGGCCGGCTTGCAGCGAGGTTGTGCTTCCCTTGCCCAGCACGCCCCCCAGATCGGCGGCGATATAGGCCTGTACGGGTTCAACCGCGTTGACTTCGCTCGTGGAAATCGGGGTGCGCGGCCCGGAATCATAGACGCGGGCATCGCGAATTTCGCCGCCAATGCGGATCGGGTTGAAATCATATTCGACGAACAGCGTGGTCCGCAGGCTGACCAGTTCCGACGCATTGTCAAAGCCGGGCCGCGCCTGACCGTCGAGCGCTTCAAAACGGACGCGCGTACTGCCGGCGATCTTCAGATTTTCCGGTGATCCAAGCACCTTGTAAAGCGTCGGCGGGTCCTCGGCGACGGCGGGCGCTGCCACGCCGACCGCCAGCGTCAGCGCCGCGATCCGCAAGCTTCGCCGCATGTTTATCGGCTCGCGAGCAGGAACCGCCGGTCGAGCGGCTGGATCGGGCGGGCGTTGAACGGAAAATATGCCGCGAACTTTTCGATCTGCGCGGTCGACGCGGTGATCGGCGTGCGCAACACCACCCAGTCGACCGCTTCGGCGCAGGGCGGCGTCGTCAGCGATCCTTCGTAACGATCAAAACCGCGCGCGACGGGCAGCAGGGCACGCGGGTCGATCATCGGGCCGGTTGCCGTCGCGCCACGTTCGGCGGGAATCGCGGCAATCATCTTTTGCAGCGTCGGATTGCCCGCCCCGTTCGCGACCAGCACCCCCACCACGCCAAAGCTGCCATCGGCGAGCTTATGGACGAAATGGATTTCGAGCGGAAAGCGCCGCCCGTTCAGCAAATGCTCGCTCGGGTGGTGGATGTGGAATTGCGCGAGCGCATAGGTTTTGCCGCCGACGGCAAAGCTGCTGCCGGGGGGTGCATCATATTGCACCGTATGGCCGTTATTGGTCGCCTTGATGGCCAGCGGTTTCCACGCAATTGCCAGCACCCCCAGATCAGCGGCAATCGCATCCTTCAGATCGATGGGACTTTCCTGCTGGCCGCCGTTGCAGATCGCATAATCCTTGCTGAGCGCCGACCAATGCTCCGGGCCGGTCGGACCGGTATAGCCCCATTCGATATGTGCCGTCGGGCTGCCCACGCCCACCGTGACTGCCTTGGCCTCCGGGGTCTCCGGATGGACCTCGGGAAGCGCCTGGGCCGCAACCCGGGCGCCGATGGCGACCAATGCGGCGATCGCGATGCCTGTCAGGATTTTGCCGGTCGATGTGCTGGCGGACTGCATGATCTGACTCGCTCCCTTGCGCCCCGATGGCCTTTGGTCGCGCGAACGATACGGCATAGGCACTTGGCGAAGGGCGTAAAAAATGCCGCCCCGGAACCGATGATCGCAAGATTCGCAAAAAATCGTCGATGTTTCGCAAACCAAGTGCCCGCTTGCTCCTGCGGCCCTGTTCGGCTATGGGCACCCGCTTCCGGCCAGGGTCATCCCTGGAGGCTTGGCCGGGGAACACACCGTTACACCAGAATATTTCGGAGATTGGCATGAGCGAAGCACTGACGCTCGCGGCCGAGACTCGCGAACAGGTTGGCAAGGGAGCCTCCCGTTTGCTGCGTCGCGAAGGCCGCGTACCCGCCGTTATTTACGGCAACAAGCAAGACCCCGCCGCGATCCACGTTGAGGAAAAGGCGCTGTACCGCCTCCTCATGACCGGCCATTTCATGAATTCGGTCGTGATGATCGAGGTTGACGGCCAGACCGTGCGCACGCTGCCCAAGGACGTGGCCTTCGATCCCGTCAGCGATCGTCCGGTCCATGTCGATTTCCTGCGCATCTCCGAACATGCGACCGTCACCGTTCAGGTGCCGGTGCGCTTCACCGATGAAGCCGCATCGCCGGGCATCAAGCGCGGCGGCGTGCTCAACGTCGTGCGCCACGAGCTCGAACTGATCGTCGATGCCGCCGAAATCCCCGACGATGTCGAGGTTTCACTGAAGGGCTTTGACGTGGGCGATTCGATCCACATCTCGAGCGTGACGCTGCCCAAGGGCGCGTCGAGCGCGATCGACGACCGCGACTTCACGATCGCAACGATCGTCGCCCCGTCGGCGCTCAAGTCGAGCGAAGGCGGCGAAGCCGACGACGCTGCGGCGTAATAGTTGAGGGCCAAGCCCCTCCCCTTCAGGGGAGGGGTTGGGGGTGGGGCCGCGCCACAAGCGATGCTGCCTAAGGACAGGCCCCACCCCGGCCCTCCCCTGAAGGGGAGGGAGAAAAGTGATGCAACTCTGGGCAGGGCTCGGCAATCCCGGCGCGCACTATGCGCTCCACCGCCACAATGTCGGCTTCATGGCGATCGACGCCATTGCCGCGCTGCACGATTTCGAGTCGCCCAAGAAGCGCTTCCTCGGCTGGGCGATCGAGGCACGGCTGGGCAGTGAAAAGCTGCTGCTGCTCAAACCCGCCACTTTCATGAACGACAGCGGCCAGTCGATCGGCGAGGCGATGCGCTTCTACAAGCTCGCACCCGAGGACGTGACCGTCTTTTACGACGAGCTCGATCTGGCCCCCTTCAAGGTCAAGGTGAAGCGCGGCGGCGGTGCTGCCGGGCATAATGGCGTGCGTTCGACCGTGGCGCATATCGGCGAGGATTTTCGCCGCGTCCGGCTCGGCATCGGCCATCCGGGCCACAAGGACAAAGTCACCGGCCATGTGCTCGGCAATTTCGTCAAGGCCGAAATCGATCCGCTGACCGACATGCTCGGTGCCGTGGCGGCGGAGGCGCGGTGGCTGGCCGAGGGCGATGACGTGCGCTTCATGAACGATGTGGCGCTCAGGCTCCAGCCATGACGATCCGCTCGCTGTTCGCCACACGCCTCTACCAGAGCGCGCTCGATGATCCCCAGTTGGTCGCCGATCTCGACCGCTCGTGCCACATGCTCGCCGAGGAGGATCGCGCGGGGCGCGCGTGGAGCAAGGCGCAGGGCTATCGCGGCTATACCAGCTATGCGTCGCTCAATGATCTGCCGCAGCGCGATCCGGCGATCGGCGATCTGGTGAAGGTTTTGAACCGCCATGTCGCGGGTTTCGCCGAGGATTGCGCCTTCGATCTGGCGGGGCGCAAGCTCAAGCTCGACAGCCTGTGGGTCAATGTCATGAAGCCGGGGGCCACCCACAGCGGCCATATCCACCCGCATTCGGTGGTGTCGGGCACGGTCTATCTCGCGGTGCCGCCGGGCGCGGGCGCGATCCGGTTCGAGGATCCCCGGCTCGGCCTGATGATGGCCGCGCCGCTACGCCGCGATGACGCGCCCGAGGAGTTGCGCCGCTTCGTCTACGTCGACCCCGCGCCGGGGATGCTGCTGCTGTGGGAAAGCTGGCTGCGGCATGAGGTTATGCCGCATGCGGGGAAAAACGAGCGGATGAGTGTGAGTTTCAACTATCGGTGGTAGTCCGCCTTCAGCGGCTCACCGTACGATTAAGATATTCATCGAACATCGGGACGGTAAAGGCGGTATCGCCATGCGCGGGGCTGTAAACCATGCCCTTTTTGATCAGGGAGCTGCGCACCGGCGCAATACTTTCCACCGCAACCCCTAATTCTGCTGCGACGTCCCCTGACCGATGCGGTCCGCCCCCCATTGCCGCCATCGCCAAAAGATAATCCTTTTCCCGAGGCGTTAGCCGATCAAATCTTACCCGAAAAAAGCTCTCGTCAAGGCTCCGCGTCGCTTCAACCGTGGCAATGTCGATATCCGATGCGCTGATGGGTGAGGCAATGGCCGCATTCCAGGCATGGTAGCCCCATTCCTGAAGAAAATAGGGGTAGCCGCGCGTTAGCGCGATGGCTCGTTCGACTGCCGCGCGATCGATTTCCACGCCCTCGCGTTGGGCCGGTGCGACAAGGGCGAGTCGGGCGTCGCTGGCATTGAGCGGACCGACCGCCGGGTAATCGAACAGCCGTTCGGCATAGGATTTCGATCGACCCGCGAGTCCGACGAGTTGCGGCAATCCAGCACCGATAATGACGAGCGGGAGTCGCTTTTGCGACACACGGTGGACGGCCATGATCAACGCGCTGAATTCAAGCTCTTTGATATACTGGACTTCGTCGATAATGATGGCCACCGCCGTCGAGCGAGATTGCGCCGCTTGACCCACGGCTTCGAACAAGTCCGGCAGATCAGCCTCAATATCACCGCTGTCTGCGACGCCGCGGGCGGGATCAATCGATAGCCCGAGTTCGATTTCGCCGATCGACAGCTTCAGCGCCCCAGCAAAGCCCTTGAGGACCATGAGCCCGCGCTTGACGGTCTCATTAACTTTTTCCTTGGTGTCGAGCCGGAACAATATCTTTCGCAAGACGGGGATGAGCAATTCCGGAAGGCCGCGATTTTCTGGCGTTTCTACGAGATGGGCGATGAACCCATCTTCCTCCGCAATTTCCGCGATCCTGTTGAGCAACACCGTTTTGCCCACACCGCGCAGCCCCACCAGCATAAAACTTTTCGCGTTCCGGCCCTGGCGCACCCGCGCCAACGTGATTCGAGTCCGGCTCAAGATATCGTCGCGTCCGGCAAGTTCGGGGGGCTGGCTGCCGGCACCCGGCGCGTAGGGATTGGTGATGGGATCCATAGAGACCTTAGCAATCTTACGGTTTCAATCGATAAGATTGCTAAGGTCGATCAAAGTCAAGTTGATTGAGGCGAAATAGCCGAGTCGTCGATCGAGGATCGCCACGCAAAGTCGCTGCCTGATCGGTTCGGCTGTCAACCCACCCCCTACCCCAAACACCCGCGATGTTCGTCCTTCACGGTCGAGCTGTCCTGATACTCCTTCACAAACGCGGCATAGCCTGCGTCCTTCGCCGGTTGCGGTTTTGCGTCATAGGTCACCACCGTCATCGCCGTGCCGTCGTCATAGCTGAGCGCCCCGCCCGCGCGCTTGGTGAGGCGGACCATCGCCACCTTCGTGCCATTGCCGTTCTTGGCATACCAGGCCTGATGATCGGCGACGGCCTTCTTGAACAGCGCGAGCTGGCCGGGCTTGATGATGCTCAGCCGGATCGTGACCGGCTTGCCGGTGCATTGCAGCGCGCCCAGCGGCCCCGTCTGTGCCACAGCGCCGGTTGCGGCCAATGCCAGCAAGATAGCGCCCAACTGCTTGATCATGGTCGATTCCCTCCCCTCGTCCGCGCACATGTTTGCGCGGGCGCGGCGCCAATGCAAGCGCTGTGGCGACCAAGTCAGGTGTAGCTCGGATTAAGCCCGCCAAGCTTTTCGCCATAGGCCGCCAGCCAGCCGAACGCCGCCTGGCTCTCCGCCAAGGTCGGATCGTAAATGTCGACCATCAGCCCGATCCGATCGCCGTCAAGATGCCAATGCCCGGTCGCGGGGAAAGCGAGCGGGGGAAGCCCGTCCTTTTCGTAGACGCCCCGAATCTGCGCTTCGAGATGGCCGGGCGCGTGTTCGCGAATGCTGACCACCTGGTGCGTGCGGCGATCGAACTTGCGGTCGAACCCGGCGAACGACCGCGCAAAGCCCGCGATTACCGCCTCGCGCCCCTTCAACGTGCAGGCGAACGGCACGCCGGTGACGCGATATTGCACATCATCAGCCAGCAGCGGGGCCAGCCGATCCCATTGATCGTCCACCGCGCTTGCCTCGAACGCCGCATACCAACGACCCCACAACTGCATCACGTCCATGTCGATTCTCCCAATTGATCGAGCGCGGTGTTGCATTGGTAAGTAATCGAGTCGATTACTTGTACGTAATGACTCTCCCGCCTGATCATGGCTTCGCCGAATTGCTGGTGGCGCATCGCCGCGCCGCGCGACTGTCGCAGCTCGACCTCGCGCTGGCGGCCGGCACCAGCCAGCGGCATCTGAGCTTTCTCGAATCCGGCCGGTCGCGCCCGGGGCGCCGGGTGGCCGCCGCGCTTGCCGAGGCCTTGCAGCTTCCCCCCATTCCCGCGAACGACCTGCTTCAGGCAGCGGGCTTTGCGGGGCTGTTCCGCGAGCATCGCTGGAGCGAAGCGGCGATGGCCCCGATCCGATCCGCCGCGCAGACCATCTTGCGCGCGCACATGCCCCATCCCGCGCTGCTGATCGACGATGCCAGCGACGTGATCGACGCCAACCCGGCCTTCGATGCCGTGCTCGGGTTGTTCGGCAACCCAGAGGCGATCTGGGCGCGCACGCATGACGGCAAGCCGCGCAACCTGCTGCGGCTAAGCCTTCACCCCAATGGTCCGGCGGCGCATATGCTCGATTTCGAGCGCGTCGCCCGCGCAACGCTTGCCCGTGCGCTGCGGGAGGCGCCCTATTCGGCTCGCCTGCGCGCCGTGCTCGACGACATCGCACGGTTCCCCAATATCGACCCAGCCTGGCTCAAACCCGCCTGGGGGCCAGCGCCCGCGCCGGTGATCGAGGAACGCTATCGGATCGACGGTCAGGTTTACGGCGTGTTCGCGATCGTGACGACGATGGGCGCGCCGATGGACCTGACCGGCGGATCGCTGCGGATCGAAAGCTATTTCCCGCTCGACGGCGCCAGCGCGGGATTTCTGGAGCAAGTCGCCACACGGGTTGGCACGGCCCACTCTGGCCAACTGGCGCCCGACTGACTAAGGCGCGCCATTGCTTTTGATCGGGACGGAAAATGGGATTTCGCTGTGGTATCGTCGGGCTGCCTAATGTGGGCAAGTCCACGCTGTTCAACGCGCTGACCGAAACGGCGGCGGCGCAGGCGGCGAATTATCCCTTTTGCACGATCGAGCCCAATGTCGGTAACGTCGCGGTGCCCGATCCCCGGCTCGACAGCCTCGCGGCGATTGCCGGGTCGGCCAAGATCATCGAGACGCAGCTGGGTTTCGTCGACATTGCCGGCCTCGTCCGCGGCGCGTCAAAGGGCGAAGGGCTTGGCAACCAGTTCCTCGGCAATATCCGCGAAGTCGATGCGATCGTCCATGTGCTGCGCTGTTTCGAAAATGGCGACGTGACCCATGTCGAGGGCAAAGTCGATCCGATTGCCGACGCCGAAACGGTTGAGACCGAGCTGATGCTGTCCGACCTCGAAAGCCTCGAAAAGCGCGTCCCCAATCTCGCCAAGAAAGCCGCGCAAGGCGACAAGGAAGCCAAGATCGGCGCCTCGGTGCTGGGGCAAGCGCTCGAGCTGCTGCGCGAAGGCAAGCCTGCGCGGCTGACCCAGCCGAAGGACGAGGAGGAAGCCCGCGTGTTCGCGCAGGCGCAGCTGCTCACGTCAAAGCCCGTGCTCTACGTCTGCAACGTCGACGAAGGCGATGCCGCCAACGGCAATGTGCTGTCGGCGCGGGTGTTCGAGAAGGCCAAGGCCGAGGGCGCCGAAGCGGTGGTGGTGTCGGCGGCAATCGAAGCCGAAATCGCGACGATGCCCGCGGAAGATCGCGGCGAATTCCTCGCCGAGCTGGGCCTCACCGAAACCGGCCTCGCCCGCGTGATCACCGCTGGGTACAAGTTGCTCCACTTGCTGACCTTCTTCACCGTCGGCCCCAAGGAAGCCCGCGCCTGGACGGTCGAAGCAGGCGCCAAGGCCCCGCAAGCGGCGGGCGCGATCCACACCGATTTCGAAAAAGGCTTCATCCGCGCCGAGACGATCGCTTTTGCCGATTATGTTGCGTTCAAGGGCGAAGCCGGCGCGCGCGACGCGGGCAAACTGCGGTCGGAAGGCAAGGAGTATGTGGTGCATGACGGCGACGTGATGCTGTTCCGCTTTAATGTGTGAGGGTGGCTGGGCTGTCACATGACTGACGCCAAACCACGCCATAGACCGCGCATGCGCATGTCATCCCGCCTGTTCGCTGCCTGCCTCGCCGCCGGGCTTCAGGCTTGCGTGACGCAGCCGCTGGAGGCGCCGAAGACGGTCGCCGCTGCGCCCGCCGAAGCGCGCAAGCCCATTACAATCCTGATTTCGATCGATGGCTTCAAGCCCGACTATCTGACGCGGGGCGTGACGCCCAATCTCAATGCGCTGGCTGAAGCAGGGATCAGCGCGGCAATGCGGCCGTCGTTTCCGTCGATTACTTTCCCCAATCACTGGACGATCGTCACCGGGCTGCGGCCCGATCGCAACGGGATTGTCGGCAACAAGATGGAGGACCCGGCGCATCCGGGCATGACCTTCACCATGCAGAGCGAAGAGCCGTTCTGGTGGGCGCAGGCCGAGCCGATCTGGATCACGGCGGAAAAAGCCGGCATCCATTCGGCGACGATGTTCTGGCCCGGCGCCAATGTCGCGATCGACGGCAAGCGCCCGCAGGACTGGCAGCAATATGGCCATGAGGTGAGCAATCGCCAGCGCGTCGATGCGATCATCGACTGGCTGCGGCGCCCCGCCGACACGCGCCCCGCCTTCTTCACGCTGTACTTCGACGCGGTGGATTCGGCCGGGCACGCTAATGGCCCCGACAGCCCAAAGACGACGGTGGTCGTGGGCGAGGTCGATGCGGCGATCGGGCGCTTGCGGACCGAGCTGGCGGCGCTCGGCCAGCCCGCCAATTTCGTGATCGTTGCCGATCATGGCATGGCGGCGATCAGCCCGGACCGGATCGTGCGGCTCGACCAGAGCCTGCCCGAGGGCAGCTATCGCTTCGTCGTCACCGGCGCCTATGCCGGGGTCGAGCCGATGCCGGGCAAGGAAGCCGCGCTCGCCGCTGCGATCGTCAAGCCGGTGCCGCACGCGCAATGCTGGCCCAAGGCACAGATGCCGGTGGCGTTTCATTACGGCCAGAACCCGCGCGTTCCGGCCTTTGTGTGTCTCGCCGAGACCGGCTGGCTGATCCTCGACAAGCCGCCCGCCGCCGACATGGCCGAGAAATATCGCGGCACCCATGGCTTCGACCCCGCCGATCCGCAAATGGCCGCGCTGTTCATCGCGAGCGGTCCGGCGATCAAGCCGGTCGGCAAGCTCAAAGGGTTCGACAATGTCGATGTCGCGCCGTTGCTGCGCGATCTGCTCGGGCTGCCGGCGGGCAAGGACCTCGACGGCGACGATGCGCCGTTTCGCGGTGTGCTGAACCGCTAGGCTTGCCAAGCCGGGCGAACCACGCGACACCGACGCCATGGTCTATTTCGAAGATATCGAGGTCGGCAAGGTCAGCCAGTTCGGCAGCTATCAGGTGACGCGCGAAGAAGTGGTCGAGTTCGCGAAGAAATTCGATCCCCAACCCTTCCACCTTTCCGACGACGCTGCTGCGAAGACGCATTTCGGGCGGCTGTCGGCGAGCGGTTGGCACACCTGCGCGATGATGATGGCGATGTTGGTCGAAAATCTGACGCGCACCAAGCAAGCCGGGTTGGGATCGCCGGGGCAGGACGAGCTGCGCTGGCTCAAACCCGTCTACCCCGGCGATACTTTGTCGCTGTCGGTCGAAGTGCTCGAAAAGCGTGCATCGACCAGCCGCCCCGAAATGGGCAGTTATCGCAGCCGCATCACCGTACTCAATCAGGATGGTATCGCCGTGATGACGACGATCGCGATCGGCCTGATCGCCACGCGCCCTGCTGCCTAGCGTGTCGTGACTCTCCCTCGACCCCCTCGTTTCGAGCGACGTCGAGAAACAGGCCACAAGCGGTGCGCTGGGTGTCTCGACTTCGCTCGACACGAACGGGAAGGGGGGTGATTCAGGTTCAGGCCATCATGCACTAACGCCAGCGCCGGTCGTGGAAACCGCGCCAATTGTCACGGTACGGGCCGCCGCGCCAGCCGCTCCGCCGCCCGTTCCAGTAATCGCGGTCACGGTCGGACCAGCGCCGCGCGACGCGGTAGCGATCATAGACGTAATAGCCGGTGCCCGGATAATAATAGTCGCCGTACCAGCCATAATAGGGCGCAACCGCGCCATAATAGCCCCGGCCATAGCCACCGGCATAATCATCGGCACAGGCGCCAAGGCC
>JAIETY010000118.1 GCA_019744885.1 Sphingomonas sp. | reverse complement strand
CCTTCAGCGAGGCTGGCCGAGCTCCAGAAGCCTTCACGAATGCGCTTGCCCTGGCTGATCACCTTGTTCTGTTCGAACAGCTTGGTGAACAGGATGTAGAGCGAAACGAAGAGGAAGATCACGAGGATGGCAAAGGTCGACTGCGACACCAGGCCGCCTTCGCGCAGTGCGGCCGCGAGACCGTACTTGTCCTCTTTAGCAGCAGCGCCACCGGCTGCGAGAATGAACGTGAGCATAGCTTTCTTTCCCTAATTTGGTCGATCTTGAATCAGTCGATCTTGGCCAAAAATACATGCCCCGATGCGGTGGCCTGCCGCCGCATCGGCGCGGTTCGTTATTCGTCCCTGAGCTGCCAGCGCACCGCGATCGGCAACACCGATTCAATCGGCTTGCCCTCGGTATCCTTGGCAGGATCATAGCGTACCGAGCGCAACGCGAGACGGCACGTCGTGCTGTCAAGCTCGCCATTGCCGCTCGACTGCGTCACCTTGCAGTCGGTCACGCGGCCATTGGCGCCGACCGTCAGCGACACGCCGACGCGACCCTGGATGTTTTCACGCTTTGCCGAGGCCGGATAATAATCCTCGGTAAAGATGTCACCCAAGTTGCTCTTCAGCTTCGCCCTGGCGCCCAAGCTCGGCTTTGGCGGGGCCGCCGGTGGCGCGGGTGGGGCCGCCGGTGGCGCGGGTGGCGCCGGCGGTGCCGCGATCGGCGTCAGATTGATGCGCGGAGGCGGCGTCGTCACCGTCTGGATCTGCACCGGTGGCGGATTGGGATTCTGCACGATCGGCGGCGGCGAGACGACCGGCGGCGGTGTCTGCGGTTGATCGGGCGGCGGTGGTGGTGGCGGTTCTTCCGGCGGCGGCGGCGGCGGTGGCGGCGCGACGTCGAACGTGTTGAGCTTTTCGGCAGCCTTCTTGACGTACTGATACGCAAGGCCGGTGACGAAAGCATATCCCAATGCGGCCATGAGGATCGCGACGAGAACCGCCGCGACTATCCTTGTACCGTTATCTTGCCGGTCTGCATAAGCCATTCAGGTACGAAACTCCCGGTTTGCCCGAGCCATTGTGAAATCGGCTTGCCGGCCGTCGCGGCACGCCGAAGTCTGGCTGTGAGCCATTATATCCTCAACCAAGGCCCAAGTCTCTATCGTCCCGTCTGAAGGGACGCAAACGCTTTGTCAGGCGCAACATTTGTACAATCCACGCGTGGCAGAATTATTTCTGTATAACAAAGACCCGATCCGTTAACGCCATCGGCATGAGGATCGTTCCAAGAATCGCCGCTTTCCGGGCGTTTGCCGCGCTCGCGCTGGTCCCTTTTGCCGCCGTCGCCGGACAGGTGCCGCCGCGTACATCGGGCGTTCAGCCTGTTGTGTCTCCCCAATATGCCGACATCACCGATCTGGTGCTGCGGTCACCACTGGTGATCGATTCGGTGATCCGAAGTGCGGTAAAGCTCGACGGTCCGCAGGCGATCGGCACCCCGCCGGGCTATGTGCGACTCTACATCGAAGCCGATGTTATCGCCTTGATTCGCGGCAAGGAAGCGGTGCCTGCGCGGATCGGCTGGCTCTATGACGTCGCGCCCGATGCGCGTGGCCGGTTGCCGCGCTTGACCAAGCGCCGCGTGCTGGCCTTTGCCCGGCCGATCGCCGGGCGAACGAATCAGGTCCAGCTGACCGGCGCCGATTCGCAGCGCGACTGGTCTGCGCCTGCCGAAGCGCTCACCCGTCGCATCATCACCGAATCAATCGCCCCCGACGCACCGCCGCGCATCACCGGCGTCGGCAATGCCTTTCATGTCGCGGGCACGCTGCCGGGCGCCGGTGAGACGCAAATCTTCCTGCAAACCGAGACACGGCGGCCGGTATCGCTGAGCGTGATCCGCCAGCCGGGCGAAGCGCCGCGCTGGGCCGTCGCGCTCAGCGAGATCGTCGACGAAGCCGCCGCCCCGCCCCCGCGCGATACCCTGCTCTGGTATCGCCTCGCCTGCGGCCTGCCACGCACGCTGCCGAGCGCGGCGCTGCAATCGATGGAACCCGCCGATCAACGCGCGGCGGCGGAGGATTACCGCTTCATCCTGAGCGCATTGGGGCCGTGCACCCGCTAAGTGCGAGCGCAATTCTCGGAGGATTGGTAAAACTTTCCCCCGTTCGTGCTGAGCTTGTCGAAGCACCGTCCTTCTTTCGCGGGCCATCGGCAAAAGAAGGACGGCCCTTCGACAAGCTCAGGGCAAACGGTCCGGGGAAATTTGATCCCAAGCGCTCAGACCAGCCCCTCGATCGCCTTCGCCTGCGCCCCCGGGAACAGCGCGGGCATGATCCGCGCCGGATCGAGGCCGAAATGCCCCGCTACCGCGCCGCCGATGAATCCGTCGAGCGACGCCGTCGGCTTCAGATCGCGGCCTTCATAGAGCGCCGCCGCGCCCAGCCCCGGCCAATCGGCCAGCACGCGCCCGCCCTTTACCGCACCGCCGATCAGCATCGCCGCCGACGCCGTCCCGTGATCGGTGCCGCCGGTACCGTTGACGGCGACGGTGCGCCCGAATTCGGTCGCCACCAGCACCATCGTATTCGCCCACAGCGGACCAAGCCCGGTCTGGAGCGCACCGATCATGCCGTCGAGCCCGGTCAACTGCCCAGCCAGCCGCCCGCGTTGCTGTGCATGCGTGTCCCAGCCGCCCGTCTCGATCATTGCAATCTTCGCGCCGTCGGACGCTGCCAGCAGCTTGGCCGCGAGCGCGCCGGTCGCGACGGCATTGCGGCCATTGCCTGCCGCCATGTCGCTGGTCAGCTTACGCGTGTCGATCGCTTCGCTCCACAGCGCGTGGAGCTGCTTGTCGCCTTCGTACAGCATCGCCACGCGCTGGAGCAGATCATCGCTCGCCTGAGGCAAGGCCGACGGGGCGTAGGACGCGACCTCCTGCGGCCCGCGCAACGCGAGCGGCACCGTCACCGCCACCGCAATCGCCTTGGCTTCATCAGCGGGCAACGCGCCGAGCAGCCGGTTGAGCCAGCCGTCCTTGACCTGATAGGCGCCCGCCGCCCCGGTCTCGAGCACATTCTGCCCGTCGAAATGGCTGCGGTCGCGGTAGGGCGAGGCCGTCGCGTGGAGGAACAACGCCTGTTTCTGGGCATAAAGCCCCGCGACGGTCGTCATCGCCGGATGCAACGCGAACATGCCGTCGAGCTTCGGCGCGGTGGCAAATTCCTCCGCCAGCCCGACGCGCGCGGCGGCATAGGCCGGGTCGCCAACCGGCGCTACGGTGTGCAGTCCATCGGCGGCGCCGCGCTGGATGATGAACACGAAGCGGCGGTCAGTCGCGGCGCGGGCAAAGGCCATGCGCGGGGCGAAACCCATGGCAGCGGCAGTGGCGCCGGTGACGAGGAAGGAACGGCGGTCGATCATCACATTATCTCCGCATCATTTCAGGGGCGACAAGCAAGAGCGCAAGCGCCTGGGTCGGGCTATCGGCACCGGCGAGCACCGCTTTGGTCGCTGGGCTCACCGCATCGGGGAAGAGTTTGGACGCGAGCGCGCGGGCATCGATCGCCCCCCCTGCCCGCGCGGCCATCCGCTGGGCGATTTCAACGCGGCGCATCACCGCATCGGGCCCGGCCCAGCTACCGTCGATGTCGTCATAGCCTGCGGGCGATCCTGGCCGCCACACCGGCTGGCCGAGCTGGGTCTGCATGCCGGTGACTTGTGGCGCGGGAAGCACGCCCGCGCCCGTCGCGCGCATGGTCGACAAAGTCCATTCCCAAGGCGACTTGAACTTGGCGGGCGCATCGGTCCAGGCTTCGGGCGAAGCAATCAGCGCACGGTACACCGTTGGCAGATCGCCGCTCGACTTCAGGAAGGCGGCTTCGAGCCGCGCGACCATCGCGGGCGGCGGGGTGTCGCCCGTGAAATGGCGCGCGAGCTTGGTCGCGATGTGCCGCGCGGTCGCGGGATGCATCGCGAGATCGTTGAGCACCGCCTGCGCCTGTGCTTCGCCGCTCTTGTCATAGCGCTTGCCCATGATCATGCGCGCGCCGGGTTCGTGGATCGGCCCCGCGAACACGAAATCGCCGGGCGCGCCCGCCGTTCCGGCAAAGCGCGCAATCGGCCCGCGATTGAGCCCCGACACCGTAAACCCCGTCATCGCGCGCGCGAATTCGGTGACATCGGCCTGACTATAGCCGGTGCGCACGCCGAGCGTGTGCAACTCCATGATTTCGCGCGCGAGATTTTCGTTGAGGCCAAGCTTGCGATTGGGCGCGAACCGGCCAACGCGCTGCGCGACCGGACTGTTGGGGCCAATCGACGCGGCCTGATCGAGATAGAGCAGCATCGCCGGATGCCGCTCGACCGCGTTCAGCATCGCCGCAAAACTGCCCGTGACATGCGGGCGGATCGCTTCGAATTCGAGCAGCCCGGCCATGCCAACGACCGTCAGCTTGTCTGCGGAGACGGCGAAGTGATTGGCCCAGAAATGCACCAGCCGCTCGACGAAGGGCGTGTCGCTCGCAATCGCGACATTCGCGCGCGCGCCGACCAGATTGGCGTAATAGTCGCGGCCTTGGCGACCGATAAACTGCCGCGCTTGTTTGACGGGATCGGGCGCTTCGGCAGCCGGGGTCATTGCAGGCGCGGGCGCCATCGCGTCGCTCATCGCGGGCGGAGTCTGCATCGGCGGCGCAGCGGCTGCGCCCTGCGCCCGGCGCTGCTGCTGAAGCATCGGACGGATTTCGTTGAGATATTGCGCCAGCTCCGCCGCAATTGCTGCGCGCGTCGGCGCTCCGGCGATCAGCGGCGGGCGCGGATCGAACCGCGCGATCTGGCCGACCAGCCAGGCCTTGGGGTCACCGGGCAGCGGCTGATCGGGCCTTGCTCCCAGGCCAAAGCGATTGAGCGCAATATTGGCAGCCGACATGGGGACAGACTCCGTTCAGTGCGTTCGAGAATTGCCGCTACGATAATGATATTACTTTAAACTCCCTCCGTTCGTTTCGAGCGAAGTCGAGAAACAGGCCACAAGCGATGCGCAAGGTGTCTCGACTTCGCTCGACACCAACGGGGTGGGGTACGAGTGAACCTAACGCCATTCCGCTTTAACGCGCGGCTGTCGCAGAAGTTTGTCAGAAACCGTCGGGCAGATCGATTGGCCCCACCGCCGCGCGATAGCGGCCAATCGCATAGCGATCGGTCATCCCGGCGATGAAATCGGCGATATGGCGGCTGCGCCAGGGTTCGGCGTCGGGCAGCCGCGCGGTCCATTCGCCGGGCATCAGCGCAGGGTCGGCGTTATAGGCCGCGAACAACCCCGCAACGACGCCGCGTGCAATCTCCGCCGCTTCGATCTGGCGCGGGTGGTGGTAGAGCGTCTGGTACATGAAGCGCTTCAGCAACCGCTCGTCCTCGCGCATCGCCGCCGAAAAGCCGATCAGCGGCTGCCCCGCCACCCGCACATCATCGGCAGTCGTGATCCGCGCAGCAGCGATATTGGCGCGCGAGGTCGCGATCAGATCGCCCACCATCGCGCCGATTTGCGTACGGATCAGTTCACCCACCAGCCGCGCGGGCGCGACATCGGCAAAACGCGCACGCACCTCGTCCCACAGCCGCGCGACCAGCGGGACCGCCAGCACCTGATCGAGCGTCAGGAGCTCCGCGCGCAGGCCATCATCGATGTCGTGATTGTCATAAGCGATATCGTCGGCAATCGCCGCGACCTGCGCTTCCAGACTCGGCCAGTGTGCGAGATCGAGTGGGAATTGGCGATCGGCTTCGGCCAGCGCCCAGCCGGGGGTCGCGACCGGGCCGTTATGCTTGGCGAGCCCTTCGAGCGTATCCCAGGTGAGGTTCAGCCCCGCCCAGCGCGGATACGGATGTTCGATCACGGTCAACGCGCGCAGCGTATGGCCGTTGTGGTCGAACCCGCCCTGCCCCGCGAGCGCGTCGGTCAGCGCCGCCTCACCCGCATGCCCGAACGGCGGATGGCCGATGTCATGCGCGAGGCACAAGGCCTCGGTCAGATCCTCGTTCAGCCCCAGCGCCCGTGCGATCGTCCGCCCGATCTGCGCGACTTCGAGGCTGTGGGTGAGGCGCACGCGGAAATGGTCGCCGTCGGGCGCCATGAACACCTGCGTCTTGTGGCGCAGGCGGCGAAAGCTGATCGAATGGATAATCCGGTCGCGGTCGCGCTGGAAATCGTCGCGCGGGCCGCGCGCGGTCTGATTGGCTTCGGCGTGCAGCCGCCCGCGACTGCGCGCCGGATCGGCAGCGTAAGGGCCGGTCATTGCCCGCCGAGCTTGTTGATCTGCTGCCCGGCGGCGCTGGTGAAAACGAAGCTGCTGACGCCTGCCTTGGTGAGATCATTGACGAACGCCTGCGCTTCGGCGCTCGATTTGAACGGTCCCGCCAGCACGCGATTGGTGAAGCGCAGCGGTGTCGTCCACCCCTGTGTGCCGCGAAACGCCGCCGGGGCCTTGGCCTTGACCGCGGCCCAGGCGCGCGCAAGATCGCCCTCGCTCGATCCGCCCGCGACCTGCACCCAGATGCGCGACGGTGCCGCCTTGGCGAGCGCGGCCTGCTTCTTGGCTTCGGCCTTTTCCGCGTCGGCTTTCTTCTTTTCCTCGGCCTTTTTCTTTTCTTCGGCCTTGCGCCGCGCTTCGGCCTTGGGGTCGACCGGCTTCTCGGGCGGCTTGGCGGCGACCTCGACGGGCTTTTCGGGCTTTTTCGTAGCCGCAGGCGACGGCTTGACCTCGGGCTCAGCCTCGGTCGGCACGGGTTCGGCAACCGGCGCGGCCGCGCGCGGTCGCACCGGTGGAACGTCAAGCTCGCGCGCGGGCACGCCGATATTGGCGATGATCCGCGCGAGGATAGAATCCTCGCGCCCAACCGGCGCCGCGGCGGGTGGCGCCTTCGCCGGGGCAGCAGCAACGGGGGTGGCTTCGGCGGGTGCCGGATCGGCCTGTTTCGGCGCAGCCTCGCTCGGCGTGGGCGACACCGCCACCGGCTCGGTGAAGCCGGGGCTTGCCGCCTCAGCCTTGGCATCGTCGCGCGCAGGCTCGGGCGGGGGTGCCGTGACCGTTACTGGCTTCGGCTCCTCCGTGGCGGGCACCGGCGCTGGTGCCGTGTCCGTCTCGGGGCGCGCGGCCTCCGGCTCCGGCGGCGGGGTCTGCTTGGGAGTCGGCTTGGCAACTTCCGGCAGCGGATTTGCCAGGGCCGGTTTTGCTGGCTCGGCTTTGGCCAGCTCGACCTTGGCGGGCGCGGGCTTCGGCGGCTCGACCGCTGGCGGCACCGGCGCAGGCTTGGGCGGCACAGGGTCGGGGCGGCGCACCGGCGGCGGCGTGGCGCTCGCAATCTCGACCGGCTTTTCGCGCGGCGGCTTTGGCTTGCGCTCGCGGCGGCCGGGCTTGGCAGCTGGCGTCGCCGCCGCGACTTGCACCACCGGCTTGGGCCGCACTTCGGGCGGGAGCGGCGGCAGCGACGGCGCAAGCTTGGCGTCGGCCAGCCGGGCCGGGCCGGCGCTCACTTCGCCAAAATGCACCGCCCAGGCGCGATCGAGCGCGCTTAGCCGGGGGAGTCGCTGGAAAAAGGGCTGAAGACTATCGGCCATCCCGTTCGGCAACATCGTCGTCGCGATCTTTTCCGCGCCCGCCAAATCGCCGGTCATCGCCAGCACGAACGCGCGCACGCGCCACGCCGCGCGGTCGCTCTGACGTAGCAACGGATCGATCTGCTCAAGCGCACGGTCGCGGTCGCCCGAAATCGCCAGCGACAGCGCGTAGCGGCGCCGCACTTCGCCGTTATCCGGCGAGCGTTGCAGCGCGAGGCGATAATCGCGCTGCGCCCGCCCCTGATCGCCGACCAGATCGAACGCCAGCCCGCGATCACCGGCATAATGATCCGGCGCATAGCCGTAAGCCTCGGCCTCGCCGAATTTACGCAGCGCCTCGCCGGGGCGCTCCAACACCAGCAGCACGCTGCCGATCCCCGCCCGCTGGCGACCGTTATTGGGATCGACGCGTTCGGCGCGCGCGAAAAACGCCGCCGCCGCTGTTGGATCGCCGAGCTTGAGCGCCAACTCGCCCGCGCTCAGCAACGCATTGAGATCGGTCGGGTTGATCGCCAGCACGCGCACTTCGGCAGCGAGCGCATCGGCGTCGGGCGAGGGTGGCGCGACGATTTCGGTCTGCGCGCGTGCCACCACTGGCGCCAGCAGCGCGGCACCGATCAGCAATCGGGCGACATATCGGGGGGCCATCATTCAGCCGCTGCTAAAGGCGTTTGTCGTACCGACGGCAATGCCCCATCGCCCCTGCGAACGCCAGAGCGACGCGCGCCAACGATCAAGTGGCGCGCGCCCTCTTCCGGATTACTGATTATTCTGGCGGTGCAGGAAGCGCGGGATATCGAGCGGATCGCGATCCCCGGCTGCTTCGTCGCGCGCGGCGGCGCGGGTCGCGCTCGACATCCGCTCGAACAAGGTGCCGCCGGTCTTCGGTTTGGCGGCGGGTTCAGGCGCAGGTTCGGCTGTTGCAGCGGGTTCTGCCACCACCGGCGTAGGCTCGGCGGGCGTTCCGGCGGCGAGCCAGCGGCGCCGCGCCACCGGCTCGGCGGGTGTCGGCTCGGGCGCGACGGTATCGTCGACGAACACCGGCGCCGACCCGCTGATCGGCATCGCCTCGGCGCTGCCCAGCACCAGCTCGTCTTCGGCAGTCGGCGCCGGATCGATGGCGGCAGGCATCTCAGCGACTTCGGGTTCTTCAACCGCCGTCGGCGCAACGAACACCGGATCGGCGGCAGGCACCTCAGCAGCCTGTTCGGCATCACGCGGACGACGCGGCGCGCCAAAGCTGAAGCTGCGCGGCGCTTCGGGCGCGGCCTGCGGCCTGGCGTCGGCTTCTATGCCGGTCGCCACCACCGACACGCGGATCTTGCCTTCCAGGTTCGAATTAAACGCCGATCCCCAGATGATGTTGGCGTCAGGGTCGACCAGCTCGCGGATATGGTTGGCGGCTTCATCGACTTCGAGCAGCCGCATGTCCTCGCCGCCGGTGATCGAAATGATCACGCCCTTGGCGCCCTGCATGCTGACGCCGTCGAGCAAAGGATTGTTGATCGCCTTTTGCGCGGCCACGATCGCGCGGTCGTCGCCTTCGGCTTCGCCCGTGCCCATCATCGCCTTGCCCATTTCCTGCATCACGCTGCGGACGTCGGCGAAGTCGAGGTTGATCAGGCCGGGCATCACCATCAGGTCGGTGATGCCGCGCACGCCCTGTTGCAGGACCTCATCGGCCATTTCGAACGCTTCCTTGAAGGTCGTGTTCGCATTGGCGATCAGGAAGAGGTTCTGGTTGGGAATGACGATCAGCGTGTCGACGTACTTCTGAAGCTCTTCGATGCCGGCTTCGGCGCTCTTCGCGCGGCGATTGCCTTCGAACGAGAAGGGCTTGGTGACAACGCCGACGGTCAGGATGCCCATGTCGCGCGCGGCTTTGGCGATGACCGGCGCTGCGCCCGTGCCGGTGCCGCCGCCCATGCCCGCCGCGATGAAGCACATGTGCGCGCCTTCGAGCAGCTTGGTGATCGACTCGATCGTTTCTTCCGCCGCTGCGCGCCCGATTTCGGGCCGCGATCCGGCGCCGAGCCCCTGGGTGATCTTGGTGCCGAGCTGCACGCGCTGCGGCGCGCTCGACTGTTTGAGCGCCTGAGCATCGGTATTGGCGACAAGGAAATCGACCCCTTGCACCCCCGCACGCATCATGTTGCTGATCGCGTTGCCCCCGGCGCCACCCACGCCGACCACCGCGATGCGCGGGGTCAATTCGTCAACTTCGGGTGGAAGAAATTCGATGCTCATCGCCCTGTCTCCACTCTGCCCCTACAAGCACCCGGGACATTTACCAACTGTTCGCACGAAGCTGGGGGCGACTCTAGCGAAAACCGCCCCCACTGTCGCATTTCTTTAATAATTTGTTCGAAACGTCTGCAAGAGTCGTTGCAACCAGGCAAAGCCGCTCGGTCGGTACACCACCTGATGTGGCGACGATAAAGCGCGCAAATCCATCGGGTTGGCCGCCGCATAAAAGGCCAGACCCGCCAGCGTCGCAAAGGCCGGCCCGGCATGCGCCTCGGGCAGCGCGGTCAGCCCGCGCGGGCGCCCGACCCGCACCGACCGGCCGAGCGCCGCCTGCGCATAATCGGCAATGCCTTTCAGCTCGGCGCCGCCGCCGGTCAGCACGACTTGCCGCCCGACCGGCCCGTCAAAGCCCAGATCCTTCAGCGCGCGCTGGATTTCGCCCATCAGATGGTCGAGCCGCTGGCGGATCACCGCGATCA
>JAIETY010000015.1 GCA_019744885.1 Sphingomonas sp. | reverse complement strand
CACCGCTGGCTGGGCGGCATGCTCACCAACTGGAAGACGATCTCGGGCTCGATCAAGCGGCTGAAGACGCTTGAGGAACAGCTCGCAGGCGACACTACCGGCCTCACCAAGAAGGAAGTGCTCCAGCTCACGCGCGAGAAGGACAAGCTTGAGCTGTCGCTCGGCGGCATCCGCGACATGGGCGGCATCCCCGACGTGATGTTCGTCATCGACGCGAACAAGGAAGAGCTGGCGATCAAGGAAGCCAATACGCTCGGCATTCCGGTCGTCGCGATTCTCGATTCGAACGTCTCGCCCGACGGCATTGCATTCCCGGTGCCGGCGAATGACGACGCGAGCCGCGCGATCCGCCTCTACTGCGAAGCGATCGCGATTGCCGCGACGCGCGGTGGCCAGGACCGTCAGGCAAGCTTTGGCAACGACATTGGCGCGATGGAAGAGCCGATGCCCGAAGTCGCGCTTGAGGTACCGACGCCGACCGCTGACCCCGAACATGCGGCTGCCGCAACCGATGTTGAAACGGCGTTCGAAGGCGAGCAACAGCTCGACGCATAACCCGTCTCAGAACTGACATATGGGCGGGGTAGGGCGCAGGCCTTCCCTCGCCCGCAACCATATCCGACGTACAAAAAGGAACTGATACCATGGCCGAGATCACAGCCGCTGCCGTCAAGGATCTGCGCGAAAAGAGCGGCGCGGGCATGATGGATTGCAAGAAGGCACTCACCGAAGCCAACGGCGACATGGACGCCGCGATGGATTGGCTGCGCGCCAAGGGCCTCGCCGCTGCCGCGAAGAAATCGAGCCGCACCGCCGCTGAAGGCCTGGTCGGCGTCGAGGTCTCGGGCACCAAGGGTGCCGCGGTCGAAGTCAATTCGGAAACCGATTTCGTTGCGAAGAATGAGCAGTTCCAGACCTTTGTCCGGGACGTGACCTCGGTCGCGCTCGAATTGGGCGATTCGCTCGACACGATCAAGGCAGCGGATCTCGGGGGCAAGACCGTTGAGGAAGTGCTGACCACCAATATCGCGACGATCGGCGAGAATCAGGCGATCCGCCGTGCACGTCGGCTCGAAGTGTCGGCGGGCGCCGTGGTGCCCTACGTCCACAATGCGGCGGCACCCGGCCTCGGCAAGATCGGCGTGCTTGTAGCGCTCGAAAGCGATGCCGACCATGACACGCTGGCAGGTCTCGGCAAGCAGATCGCGATGCACATCGCGGCAGCCTTCCCGCTCGCGCTCGACGAAAGCGGCCTCGATCAGGATGTGATCAAGCGTGAGCGCGCGATCGCGACCGAAAAGGCAGCTGAAAGCGGCAAGCCCGCCGACATCATCGAAAAGATGGTCGACGGCGCGATCAAGAAGTTCGCCAAGGAAAATGCGCTGCTCAGCCAGCTGTTCGTGATGGACGGCAAGACGCCGATCGCCGACGTCGTCGCCAAGGCAGCGAAGGACGCGGGCAAGTCGATCGTGCTGAAGGACTATGTCCGCTTCCAGCTCGGCGAAGGCATTGAAAAGGAAGTCAGCGATTTCGCCGCCGAAGTCGCTGCCGCTTCGGGCGTGCCACAGCCGACGGCCTGAACCGGCGCGCTGTGCAGGGCGCACGGAACGCAAAAGCGGCGTGAAATGGGGGAGGGGCGGTTTATCCGCCCTTCCCTTCGCGTGGCCCCGCGCATAAGGTCCGCGCCACTTTCACCGCCTAAGCCTCGCAAGTTGGACCCCAAGACGGACCCATGACCATCCCGCATTTCAAGCGCATTCTGCTCAAACTGTCGGGTGAAGTCCTGATGGGATCGGGCCAGTTCGGGATCGATCCCGCCACCGTCGACCGCGTTGCCGGTGAAGTCGCCGCCGCCAAGGCCGCAGGGCATGAGCTTTGCCTCGTCGTCGGCGGCGGCAACATTTTTCGCGGCATCGCGGGCGCGGCCAAGGGTTTCGACCGCACCAGCGCCGACTATATGGGGATGCTCGCGACCGTGATGAACGCGATTGCGGTGCAGAATGCGCTCGAAAAGATCAACATCGAAACCCGCGTCCAATCGGCGATCCCGATGGCGAGCGTGTGCGAACCCTATATCCGCCGCCGCGCGATCCGGCACATGGAAAAGGGCCGGATCGTCATTTTCGCGGCGGGCACCGGCAATCCCTTCTTCACCACCGACACCGCCGCTGCCCTGCGTGCCGCAGAAATGGGGTGCGACGCGCTGTTCAAGGGCACCAGTGTCGACGGCGTCTATGATGCCGATCCAAAAAAGGTTGAAGGCGCGCATCGTTACGAAGCCTTGAGCTTCAGCCGCGTGCTGTCCGACAATCTGAAGGTCATGGATGCGGCTGCCGTCGCGCTGTGCCGCGAGAACAATATCCCGATCGTCGTGTTCAACATCCGCGAGGAAGGCAATCTCGCCTCGGTCCTGCGCGGTGACGGGCAAGCGACGATCGTCCACAACGAGCCGGAGAACTGACATGGCCGCTTATGACAAGGCCGATCTCGAACGCCGCATGCACGGCGCGGTCGAAGCGCTGAAGGGCGATCTGGGCGGCTTGCGCACGGGGCGCGCGAGCGTGTCGCTGCTCGACCCGGTGATGGTCGAGGTGTACGGTTCGCACATGCCGCTTAACCAGGTCGCGACCGTGTCGGCGCCCGAATCGCGGCTGTTGTCGGTGCAGGTCTGGGACAAGTCGGGCGTCGGGCCTGCCGACAAGGCGATCCGCTCGGCGGGGCTTGGCCTTAACCCGATCGTCGACGGCCAGACGTTGCGCATCCCGATCCCCGATCTGACCGAGGAACGCCGCAAGGAACTCGCCAAGCTGGCTGGGCAATATGCGGAAAAAGCCCGGATCGCCGCGCGCAACGTGCGCCGCGACGGCATGGAAAGCCTGAAAACCGACGAGAAGAAAGGCGTCTATTCGGAAGACGAGCGCAAGCGCCACGAAACCGAAGTCCAGAAGCTGACCGACAGCACGATTGCCGAAATCGATGCGGCGGCGACCGCCAAGGAAAAGGAAATCCTCGGCAAGTGAGCGCGGCTTCGGCCCCGGCGCCCGGCGCGAGCAGCGCCACGGCCACGGGCGGCGGAGGGACGCTGCCGCGTCATGTCGCGATCATCATGGATGGCAATGGCCGCTGGGCCAAGAAGCGCTTCCTGCCGCGCCTTGCCGGGCACAAGGCGGGCGTCGAGGCCGTGCGCCGGATCACCCGCCATGCCCGTACGATGGGCATCGAAGCGCTGACGCTTTACGCTTTTTCGTCGGAAAACTGGCGCCGCCCGGCCGAGGAAATTGGCGACCTGATGGGGTTGCTGAAACATTTCATCCGCGCCGATCTCGACGAAATGGTGCGCGACAATGTGCGGCTGCGGGTGATTGGTGATTACCGCCGCTTTTCGACTGATGTCGTGGCGCTGGTCGACGACGCGCTAGCGCGGACCTCGCAAAACGATGGGCCGCTGCTGGTGATTGCGCTCAATTACGGGTCGCAGGCCGAATTGGTGGCGGCAGCGCGCACGTTGGCCGAGCGCGTGCAGGCAGGCGCGATGGCGATCGACGCAATCGACGCCGATGCGATCGAAGCCTTGCTCGACACGCGCGATTTGCCGCCGCTCGACCTGCTGATCCGCACTTCGGGCGAGTATCGCTTGTCGAATTTCCTGCTCTGGCAGGCGGCCTATGCCGAGTTGCTGTTCGTCGACACGCTGTGGCCCGACTTTGACGAGGCTGCCTTTACCAACGCCGTGGCGCAATTCGGGGAGCGGCAGCGGCGCTTCGGCGGGCTGTGAGCGACGCCGCCCGCGCCCGACAGGCCGAACTTGCCACGCGCGCGGTGGTGGGCGCCGCGATGATCGCAGTGGCGCTCGGCGGACTGTGGCTCGGCGGGGTAACTTTCTGGATCCTGTGTTCGGCGGTCGCACTCGGCGTGCTGCGCGAATGGGCGATGCTGATGCGCGCGCGCGAGTCTGACCTGCGCTTGATGATGTTTGCGATGGTCGTGCCGCTGGCGATCATGTCGCCCTGGGCGGCGGGCGCCGGCTTTCGCGCGCTGGGGTTTGTGTTGGGGGCGAGCCTGTTCATCTACGGTGTCTCGCGCCAGCCGGTGCGCGCAGCCGGGCTGCTTTATGCCGGGCTGCCGGTCCTGGCCTTGCTCCTCATTCGCGACCAACCGCGCGGGCTGTTGTTCGGATTCTGGACATTGGCGCTGGTCTGGGCATGCGACATGGGCGCTTTTTTTGCGGGGCGCTGGATCGGTGGCCCGCGGCTCGCGCCCGCAATCAGCCCCAACAAGACCTGGGCGGGGCTGATCGGCGGCGTTGCGGCGGCCGGGGCATTGGCTGCGGCACTTCATATTGGTTATGGCTTGCCGTGGCGGCTTACGCTTGCAACACCGGTGTTGGCAATGGCGTCGCAAGGTGGGGATTTGTTCGAAAGTTGGTTGAAGCGACGGGCAGGCGTGAAGGATAGCGGAACACTGCTGCCGGGGCACGGTGGTCTGCTTGATCGGCTCGACGGGCTGGTGCCGGTTGCGCCGCTCGCTGCGCTGCTGGTGATGCTGCCGCAAATTCGGGGATGGATGATATGAAGACGGTAACGATCCTGGGGGCAACCGGATCGATCGGTGGGTCGACGCTCGATCTGATCGAGCGCGAGCCCGAAAAATATGACGTGCTGGCGCTGACCGCCAATTGCGATGTGGCGAAGCTGGCCGCAGCGGCGATCCGCACCAACGCCAAGCGCGCGGTCGTGGCCGATGTCGGCTGCTATGCCGATCTCAAGAGCGCGCTTGCGGGAACGGGGATCGAAGTTGCGGCGGGCGCGCAAGCCGTTTGCGAAACGGCGGCGATGGGCGCCGACTGGACGATGGCGGCGATTGTCGGCTGTGCCGGGCTTGAGCCGGTGATGGCCTCAATCGCGCAGGGCGGCACGGTAGTACTGGCCAATAAGGAGCCGCTGGTCTCGGCCGGCGATGTGATCCTGGCCGCTGCCGCCAAAACCGGCGCGACCTTGCTCCCCGCCGATTCGGAGCACAATGCCATCTACCAATGCTTCGACTTCGCGCGCCCCGAAGGCGTGCGACGGATCATCCTGACCGCCAGCGGCGGCCCGTTCCGGACCAAGACGCGCGAGGAAATGCGGGCCATGACCCCCGCGCAGGCGGTCGCGCATCCCAATTGGTCGATGGGCGCGAAGATTTCGGTCGATTCGGCAACGCTGATGAACAAGGGGCTCGAACTGATCGAGGCCGCGCGGCTGTTCCCCGTCGAGAATGATCAGATTGAAGTCATCTGCCATCCGCAATCGATCATCCATTCGATGGTCGAATATGTCGACGGCTCGATCCTGGCGCAGCTCGGCCCGAGCGATATGCGTGTGCCGATCGCCTATTGTCTGGCCTGGCCCGAGCGCATGGCGACGCCAATGGCACCGCTCGATTTGGTGGCGATTGGTCGGCTCGATTTCGAAGCCCCCGATCTCGATCGCTTCCCGGCTTTGCGCCTCGCCCGCGAGGCGCTTGATGCGGGCGGCGCGCGCCCGGCGATCCTCAATGCCGCGAACGAAATTGCGGTTGCGGCGTTTCTCGAAGGGCGGATCGGCTTTCTTGAAATTGCCGCAATCGTCGCCGATACGCTGGCGGGCTATGACCCGGCGCCGCCGGAAACGCTCGACGCGGTGCTCTCGGTAGATGCCGAAGCGCGGCGTCTGGCGGGCGAGCGTGTGAAGGATTGCGTGGTTTGATCCAGTCGCCTGGCTTTTTGCAGACTCTGCTGGCGTTTGCGCTCGTCATCGGGCCGCTCGTGTTCCTGCACGAGCTCGGGCACTATCTTGCGGGCCGGTTGTTCGGGGTCAAAGCCGAAGAATTCTCGATCGGCTTCGGGCGCGAGCTGTTCGGCATCACCGACAAGCGCGGCACGCGCTGGAAATTCAGTCTGTTGCCGCTAGGCGGCTTTGTTAAGTTCGCGGGCGACATGGACCCGTCGAGCCGCAGCGACCCCAATTGGCTGGCACTCCCCGGCGAAGAGCGCGCGCGAACATTTCAGGCCAAGCCGCTGTGGCAGCGGGCGATTATCGTTGC
This sequence comes from Sphingomonas sp., assembly GCA_019744885.1. Lineage (GTDB taxonomy): Bacteria > Pseudomonadota > Alphaproteobacteria > Sphingomonadales > Sphingomonadaceae > Sphingomonas. The sequence continues at coordinate 4,291 of JAIETY010000015.1, read as the reverse complement.
GGCTGGCCCGGTCACCAATTTCGCCATCGCGCTTGTCATTCTGGCGGGTTTCGCGGTCGCGTTTGGCGATTTGCGGACCTCGGCCATTGTCGGTCAGGTCGAACCGGGCAGTGCCGCGCAGGTCGCGGGGCTGGTTCCCGGTGATCGCATCACGGCGCTCGGCGGACGTCAGGTCGAGACGTTTCAGGACATGGTCCGCTTTGTCCAGATCCGCGCCGGTGAACGTGTCACGATCGATTATGAGCGCGGCGGCCAGCCAAAGTCGACGACGGCGACGATCGCGGTCCGGGTCGACAAAGATCGCTTCGGCAACATTGTGAAGCTAGGTCGTCTCGGCATCGCAACCGACGCCAGCGCGGCGCGTTTCGAGCCAGTGAGCCCGATCGCGGCGCCCGTCGTCGCGCTGCGCAAGATTGGCGACATTTTGGGCATGATGGGCGAAGTCGTCGGCCAGATTGTGGTCGGCAAGCGGCCCGTGAGCGAGCTTGGCGGCCCCTTGCAGATCGCGAAAGTGTCGGGCGAGCAATTTTCGCTCGGGATGTCGTCGTTCATTTTCTTCATCGCGCTCGTGTCGCTCAATCTGGCGGTGATCAATCTGCTGCCGGTGCCCGTCCTCGACGGCGGGCACTTGCTGTTCTACGCGATCGAAGCGGTGCGGCGGCGTCCGGTCGACTCGCAAGTGATGGAATGGGCATTTCGCGGCGGTCTGGCGGCTGTGCTCGCGCTGATGCTGATGGTGACGTTCAACGATCTTGGCTCATTTGGGCTCTGGAGCAAGCTGGCCGGGTTGATCGGCTGACGCGCTTCGGGCAGGGCGTGGCAGCCGGGCGGGGCTGACGATTTTTTCCTTTTGGGGAGCAGTAGTGAAAGCAACCTCTGTGACGAACTCCGGCACCCGCGCGGTTGCGTGGTTGATGGCGAGCACGATCCTGGCGGGATTGCCGATGGCTGCCGTTGCTCAGACAGCGGCGCCGACATCGCCGCCCGCCGTCGATCCGGTCGCGCAGGCAGCGCCAGCCGCCGCGCCCGCGCCTGCCCCCGTTAAGGTCATCCGCACGCTGCGGGTCGAGGGCTCGCAGCGTATCGAGCCCGAGACGGTGCTTTCGTACACCAAGCTACGGGTTAGTGCGAATTTCACCAATGAGACGCTCGATCAGGCAATCAAGGATCTGCTCGCGAGCGAGTTGTTCGCCGATGTGACGATCGACGGTGCGGTAACTGGCGATATCGTGGTGCGGGTGCGCGAAAATCCGATCATCAACCGCGTGCTGCTCGAAGGCAATAAGCGGCTGAAGGCCGACAAGATCACCAAGGAAATCAAGCTCGCACCGCGCCAGATTTTCACGCGCACCGCCGTCCGGCAGGATGTTGCGCGGATCATCGAGCTTTACCGCCGTCAGGGCCGCTTTGCCGCTTCGGTCGCGCCCAAGATGGTGTCGCTCGACCAGAACCGCGTTGATATCATTTTCGAAATCAGCGAGGGGCCGAAGTCGAAGGTCCGCCAGATCAACATCATCGGCAATGAGGTGTTCAACGACGCCAAGGTGCGCGCGCAAATGGCGACCAAGCAGGCGAGTCTGCTGACCACGCTCAGTTCGAACACCAGCTATGATCAGGACAGGCTGGCCTTTGACCAGCAGAAATTGCGCCAATTCTATCTGACGCAGGGCTACGCCGACTTCAAGGTGACCTCAGCAGTTGCTGAGCTGACGCCCGACAAGAAGGACTTCATCATCACTTATGTGGTGGAGGAAGGAAAGCGTTACCGGTTCGGCGAAATCACCGTCGACAGCGAAATCCGCGACTTCGACAACAAAAAGCTTGCCGCGTCACTCGTCGCCAAGAAGGGTGAATGGTATAATGCGAAGAAGATCGAGGATTCGGTTGACGCGATCAATCAGACCGCTGGTCTATTCGGCTATGCCTTTGCCGAAGTTAATCCGGAATTCGACCGCGACGCCGAAAAACTGCTGCTGTCGATCAATTTCCACATCGCGCAAGCCCAGCGCACCTATGTCGAACGGATCGATATCAACGGCAACACGCTGACCAAGGACAAGGTGATCCGCCGCGAAATCCGCGTGTCCGAAGGCGACGCGTTCAACACTTTCCTCGTCAAACGGTCGCAGGATCGCATCAACTCGCTCGGCTTCTTCCAGGAGAAGCTCGAAGTTCAGCAAAAGCCCGGGTCGGCCCCCGACCGTGTCGTGCTCGAAACCAATGTCGAGGAAAAGGCGACCGGCGAGCTTAACCTGTCGATCGGTTATTCGAGCCTCGAACAATTCATCGTCCAGGGTTCTGTCAGACAGCGCAATTTCCGGGGCTTGGGTCAGGAGCTTCGCGCGAGTGCGCAATTTTCGACCTTCTCAAAACAGGTCGAACTCGGCTTTTCAGAGCCCTATTTGTTTGACAAGAACATCGGCCTCGCCGTCGATCTGTTCCGCCGCGACCTGAACAACTTCAACTTCGTCGGAACGATCCGACAGACGAACTATACGCAGGTGTCGACCGGCTTCCAGGTCCGCACGAGCATTCCGCTGACTGAATATTGGTCGGTGTCAGCACGCTATGGGCTGACCTATGATCAGGTTGGGCTCGATCCGACGAGATTTTTTACCAACGGCGCCTGTGATCCACTGCTGGCCGGACGCTATTTGTGTGACCAAATCGGCAACCGGCTTACCTCTGCGCTCGGTGTGTCGCTGCTGTATGACAGCCTCAACAGCCGCATTCGGCCGACCGCTGGTCAGCGGCTTGTGGTGAGCGGCGATCTTGCCGGTCTGGGCGGCGACGTGCGCTATATTCGCGGTCGATTCGAAGGCAAAAAATTCTGGAATGTCGGTAGTGGTTTCATCTTCTCAGCGGGACTTGAGGGTGGTTATATCCAGCCGCTTGAAGGAAGCCGCGGTCCGGGAATTGACGCTGTGCGCATCAACGACCGCTTCTACCTCGGCGAGCCGCAGTTCCGGGGCTTTAACATTCGCGGTGTCGGGCCGCGCGTGCAGCGGCTGATGTACCAAACTGATGCGAACGGCGTTCAGACGCTGAACGATGCAAGGAATCAATTTGCCGATGACGCGCTCGGCGGGCGGGCTTATTATCTCGGACGGCTCGAGCTTGAACTACCACTCGGCGCTGGCGCGCGCGAACTCGGTCTGCGTCCTTCGATCTATATCGATTTCGGCGCGCTGTTCGGTGTGCTCCGGCCGCTGCCGACGGCGGTTTTCCCGACGACCACGGTCACGCTTGCCGACGGCAGCGTGGTCAACCGGGTGTTGCCGCTGCCGCTGCGTGATCCGGCGACCAACCAGATTGTGTATGTAGTTTCCGATGGCGGCGCCAATGCCGGCCTTCAGACAATTTGCCCCACCGGGTTTGCGACAACGAGCAATCTGGCCGATTGCACAGGATCGTCCATCAATTCGACCGTGGACGGCACCCAGCCCTTCCTCGAAAGGTTCGTTGGCAATTCGGCTAGCCCTAGGCTTTCGGTCGGTATCGGCGTCAACTGGAATTCACCGTTCGGGCCGCTGCGGATCGATCTGGCTCAGGCGCTGCTCAGGCAGTTCGGTGAAGACACCAAACTCATTACTTTCAACGTAGGGACTCAATTCTGATGAAGACCAATTTTACGAAGGCCGCAATCGCAGCGGCATTTGCAGCAAGCATGCTGGCGTTGCCGCAGGCGGCATTCGCGCAATCGACACTCGTTGTCGATGTCGACCAGATTTCGCGCGACAGCGTTGCCGCCAAGAGCGGTCAGGCGCAGATTGACGCGAAATATGGCGCGCGCATCAAAACCGTTCGGGCCAATTTCGATGCCGCGCTCAAGGGCTGGAACGATCAGGTCGCGATTGCGAAGCCGCTGATCAAGCCGAACACGCCACTGCCGCCGGCCACTGAAAAGGCACTGGGCGACGCGCGTCAGACGCTGCAGGAAGCCCAGGCGCAAGTCGAAGAACTTCAGCGCGAGCTGAATTCGGTTTTGCAATATGTGCAGCAGCAGATTGTCGAGAAGCTGATCCCGATCGCCGAGCGTATCCGCAAGGACCGCAAGGGTGACACGGTGGTGCCGCGTAACGGGCTGCTCGCCTTTGAGCCGGCAAATGACATTACTGCTGTCGCGCTGCAGCAGCTCAATGCGACGATGACCGTCGTTCAGATCGCGCCGCCGGAGCAGCCCGCTGCCAAGCCGACGACGCCGCCTGCGACGACGACGACGCCTGCCAAGCCGCAGCCGCAGAGCCGCTGATCCGGTGAGCGACGACACGACGGCGGCGCCGACACCCTA
>JAIETY010000159.1 GCA_019744885.1 Sphingomonas sp. | reverse complement strand
CACATAGCCCGTCACCGCTTCGAACGTCGCGGGCAGCGTGTCGTAGCGTTCCTCGCGCTCGAACAATTCGCCGACGCGCGCGGGAAGGGCCGGCCGCACGCCGGTGGCGCGCTCGACCGCGTCACGGAACTTCGCCGGATGCGCGGTGGCGAGCGTGATCACCGGTACGTCGTCGATCCCCGCGCGCCGCGCCGCCGCGAGGCCAATCGCGGTGTGCGGATCGATCACATGGCCGGTCGACTCATGCGCCCAGCGCATTGCCATAGCCATCTCGTCGGCATCGATGCGGTCGCTGTGGAACAGCGCGGCGCCTGCGCGTTGCGCGGGGGTGAGCTGCATCGCCTTGCTCGCCTCGAACGCCTTCATCTGCGCCGCCGTCACCGCGCCGTCGGCCCCGCCGAGATCGAACAACAGCCGCTCGAAATTGCTCGACACCTGAATGTCCATCGACGGTGCTGCAGTCGGCGTCAGGCTGCCGACCGAATAGTCGCCGCTCGACAGCGCGCGGTGGAGGATGTCGTTGACGTTGGTCGCGACGATCAGCTTGGCGACCGGCAGCCCCATTTTCGCGGCGACATAGCCTGCGAAGACATCGCCGAAATTACCCGTCGGCACCGAGAAAGCGACCGTGCGCTCGGGCGCGCCGAGCCGGACGGCTGAATAGAAATAATAGACCACCTGCGCCATCAGCCGCGCCCAGTTGATCGAATTGACCGCGCCCAGATTGAAGCGTCCGGCGAAATCGGCGTCGTTGAACATCGCCTTCACCAGCGCCTGCGCGTCATCGAAGCTGCCTTCGATCGCGATGTTGTGGACGTTAGGGGCGAGCACCGTCGTCATCTGGCGGCGCTGGACATCGCTGACGCGGCCGAGCGGGTGGAGCATGAAGATATCGATGCCCTCACGCCCCGCCAGCGCATCGATTGCCGCCGATCCGGTGTCGCCACTGGTCGCGCCGATCACGGTGAGGTGCCTGTCGCTCCCTTTCAGGAATCGCTCGAACATGAGCCCGAGGAGCTGGAGCGCGACATCCTTGAACGCGAGCGTCGGGCCGTGAAACAGCTCGAGCAGCCAATGCTGCGCGTCGAGCTGCACGAGCGGCGTGACCGCAGCATGCGCGAACCGGCCATAAGCGGCGCGGCAGAGATCGCGCAAAGCGGCTTCGTCGAGCACGCCCTGGGTGAACGGCGCCATCACGCGCACCGCTGTCTCGACATAATCGAGGCCCGCCAGCCCGGCGATCTGATCGCGCGACAGCGTCGGCCAATGATCGGGGACGTAGAGCCCGCCGTCGCTCGCCAGCCCCGCCAGCGTGACACCCTGAAAATCGAGCGCGGGCGCGGTCCCACGCGTGCTGCGATACTGCATGGCGTCCGGCGTTACTGGGCCGGACTGGCCGGGGCAAGCGCGCGCCGCCGCAGTGCAACCAGATAGATGATCACCGCGATCCCCGCGAAGATGAACCACTGCACCGCATAAGCGAGGTGATTGTTGGGCACTGCCGACAGATCAGGCCCGGCATTGGGCCGGAGACCGGGGGGCGGCGCGTCGGCAATCAGCATCAGCGTCTTGGGGCCACCACCGCCGAGCATCGACACGATCAGTGGATTCGCGTTGGGCGCGTGGCTGATAAAGCCGCTGACCTTGCCGCCCTTCCACGCCGGACTGCCATTGGGATCATTGCCGATGCCGAGCTGGACCTGAAAGCCCGGCCCTTCGGCACCGGTGCGGCACTGCGCGATCTTGCGCCAGCCGCTGTTGCCCTTCGCATCGCGGCCCGATTGCGTCGTCCAGCCGGTCACGCTCAGGCAGAAAGCGCTGGCCTTGCGGAACAGCAGATCGTCGCCGATCGGGATTGACGGGAAGGCAATCGGCGGGCGGGTCTGGTTGGCGGCCAGCGTCTTGAGTACCGCGGCCTTTTCGTTCGCGCGCTGAAGCTGCCACACCCCGAGCGCGATCATCGCGGCGGCGGCCAGCGCGACGATGATCGTCGGGATGAGCGGCAGGCGGATCATTGATCCTTGATCCGCCCCTCGGCGGCGGCGTTGCGATACTCAAGGCTGATCAAGGCGCCCTTGGCCATCTTGAGCGATCCGACCACGGCGATCGCTGTCAACGGGATCCACAAGATGATATGCACCCAGAAGGGCGGGCTGAAGCTCAATTCGACCGTAATCGCGAGCGCGACGATCACCGCGCCGATGATCAGCGTCAGGAACGCCGCCGGACCGTCACCAACGTTGAAGCTCGACAAGTCGAGCCCGCACACGCCGCAGCGATCAGCGAATTGCGTCCAGCCCTTGAATAGCGTCCGGCTCCCGCAACGGGGGCACAATCCCTTCAGCGCAACCTGAGTCGGCGTCGGAGCCGAGGTGAGGGGGTCAAGCGGAGCCAACGCACCACGGATCGGGCTGGTGGTCGACGGGTGGACCGGCCTCGTCAGGCGCAGGAAAGCGCGCCTTGAAGGTGAATGCCTGCGGGCAGGGGCCGAACCGGTCGAGCAGCCACAGCTTGGCGAGGCCGTCAGCAACCGTTGGCTGCGTCCCCGCCTGGATCCACCAAAGGGCCTGATAGGCGCCGTCGAGCCGCGCGAAATAGTCTCGGCGTCGGGCCATGACCGGCGTGTGCGCGGTGCGATAAACGAAATCGAACAGCGATTCGGCATCTGCCCACACCGACATGTTGACCGCCAGCAGCGGATCGGGCGCATAGCGAATGTCCATCGCATTGCCGCTGTCGTCCTGCAGCCGCCAGACAAACCCCGGCGACGCTTCGGCAACCGCATTGATCGTGTCGAGCGCATCGAAGAACGGCACCACGCGCGGATCAGGATAAGGCGCGACGAGGCGCCCGATGTTGATCTGCGCGAGATGCCAGTCGCGGCTCATCCCGCGTGAACGGGTGCGCCCGCGCCGCCCCAGACATAGATCGACACGAACAGGAACAGCCACACCACGTCAACGAAGTGCCAGTACCAGGCCGCCGCTTCGAAGCCGAAATGCTGGCGCGGGGTGAAGTGGCCTGCGTAAACGCGCGCCAGACACACCGCGAGGAAGATGGTGCCGATCAGCACGTGGAAGCCGTGGAAGCCCGTCGCCATGAAGAACGACGCGCCATAGTTCAGCCCGGCAAAGTGGAACGGCGCTTCGGCATATTCATAGCCCTGAATGGTGCTGAAGATCGCGCCGAGGATGATCGTGATCCACAAGCCCTTCTTCAGCCCGTCACGGTCACCGTGCAGCAGCGCGTGATGTGCCCATGTGACCGTGGTGCCCGACAGCAGCAGAATCACCGTGTTGAGGAGCGGGAAGCCGAACGGATTGATGACCTCAAGGCCCTTGGGCGGCCATTGGCCAGCGACATTGGCGACCGTTTCGGCAACGCGGCTCACCTGACCGCCGACGAATTCTACCGGGGCGGGGAAGAGCGAAAAGTCGAAGAAGGCCCAGAACCAGCCGAGGAAGAACATGACTTCGGAGGCGATGAACAGGATCATGCCGTAGCGCATGTGGAGCTGGACGACGGGGGTGTGGTCACCGGCATGCGCTTCGCGAATCACGTCACGCCACCACAGGAACATCGTCGCGAGCACGCCCGCGAGGCCGATGTAGAAGACGATGCCGCTCGGATCGGCCTTGTGCATCCACATGATGCCGCCAGCGGCGAGCGCGAGTGCAGCCATCGACCCCATCAGCGGCCAGATGCTGGGGGGCAGGATATGGTAATCGTGATTCTTGGCACCGGCCATCGTCGTTTCCCGTCAAAGATGTCGTTCGGACGCGCTTTAGCCCTTGGGCGCGGGCGAATCCACTGGGTAGAAGGTGTAGCTGAGCGTGATCGTGTTGACGTCCTTCGCGTCGGGGTCCGCCGCGATTTTGGGGTCGACGAAGAAGATCACGGGCATGCGCACCGTCTCATGCGGCTTCAGCGTCTGCTGGTTGAAACAGAAGCACTGGATTTTGGTGAAATACAGGCCCGCCTGTGCTGGCGACACGTTAAAGGTCGCACTGCCGGTGATTTCATGGTCCGTATTATTGGTCGCGGTGAAGAACGCCATGCTGCGCGCGCCGAGCTGGACCGTTTCCGAGCGCTGCACCGGCTCGAACGTCCATTTCAGCTTGGGATCGACATTGGTGTCGAACGCGACGGTGACCTGTTGGTTGATCGCGCCAGGTGCCGCCAGTCCGCGCTGCGTCGTGCCGTTGAGCCCGGTCGCCTGACAGAACAGCCGGTACAGCGGGACGCTCGCATAGCCCAAGCCCGTCATGCAGCACACGCCGATGCCAGCGAGGATCGCGGTGCGCAGCTTGCGGGTCATGCGTGGCCCGCCTGAATCTTGGCGATGGTGATCGCAAAGAACAGCACCACCAGCCCGCCGAGGATGAGCGCCATCACCAGCGACCGCGACTTCTGCTTGGCGCGGATGGCCTTTTCCTCGTCGGGGGTCATGCGACCCACCGATCGACGACGAGCGCGGCAAACATCGCCAGCACATAGCCGATCGAATAGACGAACAGCACGCGTTCGGGCTTCATCTCGGGCGTCGTGGGGGCGCCAACCGCGACCACCCAGCCGGTGAGGCCGACGAATACGGCTGAGGCGATGGCCGCGACAATGCCGTACACCGCGCCAGCGAGGCCCAGCGGCCACGGCGCGACGGCAATCACGGCCATCGCGACGGCATAACCCAGCATCTGCCAGCGGGTGGAGCGCGCGCCCGCGACGACCGGCATCATCGGCACGCCGCCCTTGGCGTAATCGTCGCGGATCAGCAGCGCGAGCGCCCAGCTATGCGGCGGGGTCCACAGGAAAATGAGCGCAAACATCAAGATCGGCAGCAGCGACACGCTGCCCGTGGCCGCCACCCAGCCAATCAGCGGCGGGAAGGCCCCGGCGGCGCCACCGATGACGATGTTTTGCGGCGTGTAGCGCTTCAGGCCCATCGTGTAGACGACGACATAGAACAGGATCGAGACGGCAAGCAGCGCGGCAGCAATAAGGTTCACGACCAGCCCCATCAGTAGCACGCTGAACACGCCGACGCCGACGCCGAACTGGAACGCGGTGTCGGGGTCGATCCGCCCGGCCGGAATCGGGCGCTTGGCGGTGCGCTTCATCAGCGCATCGATATCGCCTTCATACCATTGGTTGAGCGTCCCCGCCGCGCCTGCCGCCAGTGCGATGCTGAGGATCGCGGTGAAGGCGATCGGGAAGGGGAGGGCGACCGGGGCGACCAGCATCCCGCACAGACCGGTGAACACGACCGAGCGCATCACGCGCGGTTTCGTCAACGCGAAAAAGTCGCGCCAGTCGGCGGTGATCGGGGGCGCAGTCAGCGTGGTCGTCGTCATGTGCAAATTCCAAAACCCTCTCCCGCGAGCGGGAGAGGCTACGCAGACTTGGCAGCGTGCTGCCTAGTCGAAGTCGGTGAGGGTCTTCTTCTTTCCCGGCGTCCGAAAAAGAAGAAGACCCTCACCCAACCCTCTCCCGCACGCGGGAGAGGGCTATGGTGCGATCAATGCCGCGTATCGGCGTCGATCACCGGCAGCGTTTCGAACTGGTGGAACGGCGGCGGGCTCGACAGCGTCCATTCGAGCGTCGTCGCGCCGTCACCCCAGGGGCTGTTGCCGGCCTTCTTGCCCGCCATCAGCGACCAGATCACATTGACGAAGAAGAAGATCATGCTCGTCGCCATGATCATGTACCCGATCGTCGCCCATTCGTTATATTTGGCGAAGGCGGGCGAGTAGTCCGGGATGCGGCGCGGCATGCCCTGCAGCCCGAGGAAGTGCATCGGGAAGAACAGCAAGTTCACGCCGACGAAGAACACCCAGAAATGGAGCTGGCCGAGCGCTTCGTTCATCATCCGGCCCGACATTTTCGGGAACCAGTATGTGAAGCCCGCGAACAGGCTGAACACCGCGCCGAGCGAGAGCACATAGTGGAAGTGCGCGACGACGTAGTAGGTGTCCTGCATGTAATCGTCGATGCCGCCATTGGCGAGCACGACGCCGGTCACGCCGCCGACGGTGAACATGAAGATGAAGCCGATCGCCCAAAGCATCGGCGTCTTGAAGGTCAGCGAGCCGCCCCACATCGTCGCGATCCAGCTGAAGATCTTGATGCCGGTCGGCACCGCGATCACCATCGTCGCCGCCGTGAAATACATCTTCACATTGACGCTCAGGCCGGTGGTGAACATGTGGTGCGCCCACACGATAAAGCCGACCACGCCAATCGCGACCATCGCATAGGCCATGCCGAGATAACCGAAGATCGGCTTCTTCGAGAAGGTCGAGATGACATGGCTGACGATGCCGAAGCCCGGCAGGATCATAATGTACACTTCGGGGTGGCCGAAGAACCAGAACAGATGCTGGTAAAGCACCGGATCACCACCGCCCGCCTGATCGAAAAAGGTCGTGCCGAAATTGCGGTCAGTCAGCAGCATCGTGATCGCCGCCGCCAGCACGGGGAGCGAGAGCAGCAGCAGGAAGGCGGTGACGAGCACCGACCACACGAACAGCGGCATCTTGTGCAGCGTCATGCCCGGCGCGCGCATGTTGAAGATGGTGGTGATGAAGTTGATCGCGCCGAGGATCGAGCTTGCGCCCGCGAGGTGGAGCGAGAGGATTGCCATGTCGACGGCGGGGCCGGTCGAACCATAGGTCGATAGCGGTGCATAGACCGTCCAGCCGGTGCCCGCGCCGCCGAAGAAGGGCGAGGCCAGCAACAGGGTGAAGCTCGGGATCAGCAGCCAGAAGCTGATGTTGTTCATCCGCGGGAAGGCCATGTCGGGCGCGCCGATCATGATCGGCACGAACCAGTTGCCAAAGCCGCCAATCATCGCCGGCATCACCATGAAGAACACCATGATCAGCCCGTGCGCGGTGATCAGCACGTTCCACAGATGGAGCGATTCATCGAGCGAAACGCTATTGCCGCCCGCCAGCATCGCTGCCCAGGCCGGCAGATATTGCAGCCCCGGCTTCGCCAGTTCGGCGCGCATCATGCCCGAAATGCCGCCGCCGATGATCCCCGCGACGATCGCGAAGATCAGGTAGAGCGTGCCGATGTCCTTGTGGTTGGTCGACATGAACCAACGCGCGAAGAAGCCGGGCTTGTGATCGGCATCGTGATGCGCGTGATCATCGCCATGCGCCTGAAACGCCGATGGGTGGAGTGCGGTGTCGGTCATGGGCTTACTTGTCCGAAGGCGCAGCGGCAGGGGCCGGTGCGGTGGTGTTGGAGGTGGCGGCGGCAGGCGCCGCTCCAGGGGCGGCAGCCGCAGGCGCGGCGCCCTTCACGGTGCCGCCCTTGGCGACGACCCATTGGTCGAACACCGGCTTTTCAACCGCGACGACGGTGATCGGCATATAGCCATGGCGCGAGCCGCACAATTCGGAGCATTGGCCGAAATAGACGCCGGGCTTCTGAATCGTGAAACTGGTTTCGTTGATCTTGCCGGGGACCGCGTCGAGCTTGATCCAGAAGGCGGGCATCGCCCAGGCGTGAATCACGTCGGCGGAGGTCGTCAGCAGCTTGATCGGCACGCCGACCGGCAGCACGATGCGGTTATCGGTCGCGAGCAGCGGCGGGCCGTCGGCATCGGTGCGGGCGCGTTCGCCGGGGGCAGTCGTGCCCTTTTCCTTCAGCATGTTAGCGGTGATCTCGAAGCCGCCATTGTCGGGATATTGGTAGCTCCAATACCATTGGTTGCCGATAGCTTTGAGCGTGATCGCGTTCGACGGCGCAGGCTTATACTGCGCCTGCAGCAGGCCGATCGAGGGCACCGCGATGCCGACGAGGATGATCACCGGCGCCAGCGTCCAGATCACTTCGATCATCGTGTTGTGCGACGTCTTCGACGGTATAGGATTGGCCGCGCGGCGATAGCGGATGACGACCCACACCAGCAGGCCGAGCACGAAGATCGAAATCGCGGTGATTACGGGGACGAGGATCGAATCATGCATCCACGCGGCGCGCTTGCCGGTAGGCGTGACTTGCTGCTGGACGTCGATCCAGCCGTCAACGGGCTGGCCGACCTTGGGATCGATCGCCATCGCCGGACCGCCATCGACCGCGAGCAGCGGGTTGGCGGCTTCTGGCGCCGCAGGCGCCGGGGCGGCCGCCTTCGGATCGGTGACGGTGACGCCTTGTGTCGTCGCGGCCGCGGGAGCCGTGGTTGGCGCTTTGGCATGGCCAACGCTGCCGAGCATCAGCCCGGCGGCGGCGAGTGCCGCGATCAATCCCGTATTTCGCCCAAAATTCAACATCGGTCGTTGTCGCCCCAGTTCTGGAGTTGCCGCATCATATGCGGGGTGCGGGCACTTTTGCGCCCTTTGGGAGCGCCTATACGCAGCACTGCCCCATGCCTCAAGCATATCGCATACGTTTTTTGGGCTAGGGTCGCGGGCGGAGCGTTGCGAAGGCGCCGTGGCGACCGTATCACCCCGCCTCCAACGGTGGCGGACACGCCCCGATACAAGGGCGACAAGATCGATGACCGAAGCCGAAGTGCTCGACGAATTCCGTGCGGCGAACGCGCTGATGGAGGGGCATTTCATCCTGTCGTCGGGGTTGCGGTCGCCGATTTTCTTGCAGAAGATGCTCGTTTTTCAGGACCCGGTGCGGACTGAAAGACTCGCACGCGCGCTTGCTGAAGTGATCACCGCCCAATTCGGTCAGGTCGATCTCGTCGTCTCGCCCGCGATGGGCGGCATCATCCCGGGGTACGAGACCGCGCGGGCGCTTGGCTGCAAGGCAATCTTCGTCGAGCGGGTCGAGGGCCAGTTCGAACTGCGCCGCAACTTCGAAATCCCGGCAGGCGCACGGGTGGTGATGGTCGAGGATCTGGTGACGACGGGGCTCTCATCGCGCGAATGCATTGCGGCGATTCGCCAGCACCCCGGCGAGCTGGTCGGCGCGGCGTGCATCATCGACCGGTCGAACGGGACGGCGGATGTTGGCGTGCCGCTGGTGTCACTATGCAAGCTCGACATCCCCGCGTACCCCGCCGACGCGTTGCCGCCCGAGCTGGCGGCGATCCCGCCGGTGAAGCCGGGCAGCCGGGGGCTGGCGGCTTGACCGATCACCTCCGCCGCACCGTTGAGGACCGCCTCCGGCTGGGGGTCAACATCGACCATGTGGCCACCGTGCGTAACGCGCGCGGCGTTGGCTATCCCGATCCGGTGCGCGCGGCGTTACTGGCGGCGGAGGCCGGTGCCGATGGCATTACCGCGCATCTGCGGGAGGACCGGCGGCATATCACCGATGACGATATCGCCCGGCTGATGGCTGAGCTGACAGTGCCGCTCAATCTCGAAATGGCGGCGACCGACGAGATGCTGGCAATCGCGCTCGCGCACCGCCCGCACGCGGTGTGCATTGTTCCCGAAAAGCGCGAGGAGCGCACGACCGAGGGCGGGCTTGATGCGGCGGGCCAGCAGAACCGGCTGAAACGGCTGGTCGACATTCTGGGGGAGGCTGGGTGCCGGGTGAGCCTGTTCATCGAACCCGATCCGCGTCAGGTCGAGGCAACGCTGCGGCTCGGCGCGCCCGTACTCGAACTGCATGTCGGGCTTTATGCCGAGCTTAAGGGCGATGCGCAGGCGGCTGAGTTGCGCCGTCTCGCGGATGCGGCGGCGCTCGCCGCAAAGAACGGGATCGAAGTGCATGCCGGGCACGGCCTGACCTTCGACAATGTCGCGCCAATCGCCGCCATCCCGCAGGTCCGCGAACTCAACATCGGCCATTTCCTGATCGGCGAGGCGATTTTTGCCGGGCTGGGCGAAGCGGTGCGGACGATGCGCGCAGCGATGGACGCTGCGCGATAGGTATGGGGCGTTGATCATCGGCATCGGCTCGGACCTCTGCAATATCGAGCGCATCCAGTCTTCGCTTGACCGCTTTGGCGATCGGTTCGAGCGCCGCGTCTTCACCGATATCGAGCGGGCCAAGGCGGCGTCGCGGCCCTTCACCAAGGCGGGCACGCTCGCCAAGCGCTTCGCCGCCAAGGAAGCTTTTTCGAAAGCGGTCGGGACCGGATTCAAGCGCGGGGTGTTCATGCGCGATATCGGCGTGATCAATGCACCGTCGGGCGCACCGACCTTGGCGCTCACCGGGGGTGCGCTCGCAAGGGTTGACGCGATCACCCCGCAAGGGCACGCCGCGCGGATATTTTTGTCGCTGACCGACGATCATCCCTGGGCGCAGGCGTTCGTGGTGATCGAGGCAGTGGCGCTATAAGGGTTTGTGTATGGCGAGTGAGGACGTGGCGTTGGAAGCCGGACCGGAACAGCAACCATCGGCAGCGCCGAAGGGCAAGGCCGCGAAGGCCAAGACCGACTGGGCATCCGAGCTGAGGGGCATTTTCTGGCTGGTGCTGGCGGTGCTGGGTTTTCACACCTTCATTGCCAAGCCCTTCTATAT
>JAIETY010000039.1 GCA_019744885.1 Sphingomonas sp. | reverse complement strand
GATCCGGCACGCAATCGGACCCTTGCCCAAAGTTGCGCGGTGCAACACTTCGACGCCGACACCTTCGTCAAACCCCAACTCGCGCAACCGCCGCGCTTCGGGATCGGCGAGCCGCGACCAATCGATCATGCTCACCGTCGCCATCTGGCGCAGCGCAAGCTTCTCAAGGCTGACCCGACTCTGCATGCTTTTGGAATAAGCTTCCTGCGAGTGATTATCAATAACTATCGCGACCGGGCATCGGCCAAAAAATTGCGCGCCCAACATCCAATCGCGCCATTTCCACCGTCTTACTGGCATGGAAGCGGTAAAGAGGGATTGTCATGTATCAAATTATCGACCTTTTGAGCTGGTCGGCGCCGGGGATCCTGTTGCTGGTGGGGCTCATTCAGGTGCTGCGGCTCATTCATGCCGCGCTGCTCCATCTGACGTTGCGCAAGGCGATCAGCATCAATGCGCCGATCGCGCGTGATCTGGTCGACAAGATCGACCAGCGGATGGATCGCCAAGGCGAGCTCCCCGGGGATGATCGCAACGGGCTGGTGCTGATTGCGCTCGGGCTCGCGATTGCCGGTTACGGGCTCATCCAGCAGGACGGCACGCTGCGCTCGATGCTGGGGGCGGCATTGTTTCCACTGTTTGTCGGCATCGCCCTGTTGATCAGGCGTTGGCTGGTCGCGCGCGCCATCGCCAGCGAAATCGCGACGAGTGGATGACGACGACCTCGCCCTCAACCGGCGCGTGGTATCGGGCGACCGTCGCGCCTTCGCGACGCTGGTCGAGCGGCACGAAGCGCGGCTCCGCAATTTCCTCGCCCGCGTTGCAGGCGCCGATGATGCCGATGATCTGGCGCAGGAGACTTTCTTGCGCGCGTGGCGCAACGCGAGCGCGTTTCGCGGTGCGGGCAGCTATCGCGGCTGGCTTTTCACCATCGGCTGGCGGGTGTTCATCGATTCGACGCGGCGCGCACGGGCCGACCGCGCGCTGCGCACCGCCGAACGCGACCGGCTGGGCGATGCCCATCTCCCCGCTGGCGGCGACGCACAGATTGATACGGCGCGTTTGCTCGCCGCACTCGATCCACTCGACCGCGCCTGCGTCATGTTATGTCATGGCCAGGGCTGGTCGCACCGGGAAGCGGCGATGATCCTGACCATGCCGCTCGGATCGCTCAAGACGCGGCTGGCGCGCGCGACGCGCCGGTGCGAAGCGATGCTCAACGCGCCGCCGGGGAGTCCAATCAATGACTGAACCGAACCTCCGGCTGCGGGCAATGCTCGAAGACGCGCCCCGTGCGCCCGATCGCGCGTTCGTCAATCAGATCGACGCGCTGGTGCAGCTCGATCAAGCCTATGCGCTGCGGCGGCGGCGCGCGTGGCGGCGCTTCGCAGGCGATGTCGTCGTCGCAAGCGCCATATTGGTGCCGGCGCTCGGGCTTGGACTGACATCGGCACCTGGCCTGATCAGCACGGGTCACGCGGCCTTCATGGTTTCGACGATGATGCTGGCGCTTGTCGGTTGGGCAGCGACGAATCGCTGGGCGAGCAGCTAACGATCAGACGACGGGGTAGCGCAGCCGACCGATGAAGCGCGACAGGCTGGGCAGATTCTCGGTGCGCGCGACGAACCCGGCCTTGGCCTTTTCGAAGCGCATGATCCCTTCGATCCGGCGCGCGAGGAACGCGCGGGTGTCGGCCCAGTCGTCGCTCTCGTCGTTCAGAAACACCGTGATCGTCGCGGCATAGACGCTGCCGAGGATCGCGCGCTTGGTATAATGGTTGTAATCGGTCGCGGTGTCGCCCGCCTGACGCCACATCAGATCGACGCTGCGCCAGCCGAGCCGGGTCGCGCGCGCGACATTTTGCGGCATCGCCAGAATCGCGACCGCGCGGCGCAGCGCATCGCGGTGCGGTGCGAGTTCGCTCAAGCGCACCTCGACCTGATCCGTGATGCGCGCGCGGATTTTGCGTTCGGCGAGCATGTCGGCAGGGAGCGCCGCCACCATCACGGCGTCGACATGCGCGAACCAGGCATCGATCATCGCGACGGGGCCGTCGTTGAAGGCGAGCGCGGCGACATCGGCATCGACCCCCGCCTGTTCGGCGGCGAGCGCGACTGCTTCGCCGGTCCAGCCATCGAACCCGGCATTGGCGGCAATCAGCGGCGCAAGGCCAAGGCGGATTTCGTCGAGCGTGGCATCGGCCGGGATCGGAGTCGTCATGTTCGGTGTCTTAGCGCCCCCGCCGCACCAGCACCAGCGCGGCGGCGACGAGCACCGCACCCGCAAGGTCAGCCAGCCCCAGCCGCTCGTCATAGACGATCCAGCCCACCGTCGCTGCGACCACCGGCTGCACCAGCAGCGCAATCCCGACGATCAGCGGCGACAATTTGCCCAGCGCATAGATCATCATCCCCTGGCCGAGCACCTGGCTCGCCAGCGCCAGCCCGATCAGCGCCCCCCAATGCGTCGGCACGATCCGCTCGCCGAGCAGGTTCGCGAACAGCAGCAGCGGCACGATGCTCGCGAGCGTCGACAGCGCGAGCGCGGGCAGCGGCGGCATTGTTTCGCGCGCGCGGGCCATCAGGATGAAATAGGCGGCATAAAGAACGCCCGCGAGCAGGCAGAAGAGATCGCCCGCCAAATGGCTCGGATCGAGCTGATAGGATTGGCCCATCAGCAGCCCGGCGCCAACGCAGGCAAGCAATAGCGCGACGCCTTGCATCCGGCTGGGCAGCGCGCGCGCGACGACGAAGCCATAGACGGGAAAGATCAGAGTGGCCGAATTGCCGAACAGCGTCGCATTGGCGAGCGTTGTCTGGAGGATGCCGATGTGCCAGCTCGCGAGATCGGCGGCAAAGCACACGCCCGCCAGCGCGACCGTCACCCACAACCCGCGCGCCAGCCCATGCGGGCGCCAGCCGCTGCCAAGCGCCATCACGACGAGCAGCGGGGCTGCCAGCGTGATCCGCCAGAAGGCCGAGGCAACCGGCCCGGTGTCGGCGAGCCGAACGAACCACGGCCCGAATGCCAGCGCGATATTGGCAATGATCACCGCGACAAAGGCGCGGGCCGGGGGCGGGTGATCGGCGGCGGTCATGCTCGGTTTGGGGCGCTCTAGTTTTTCTTGGGGGTTGGTGCCGTGCGGCAAGCGCTGTAGCGCGCTACATGACGTTCGTCGCCTGTCAAAGGCACGCACCATCGCTCAAGGAGTTGCCCATGCCGAACCTGTTCGATCCGATCCAGCTGGGGGCGATCACCGCCGCCAACCGCGTGCTGATGGCGCCGCTGACGCGCGGTCGCGCGACCAAGGCGCATGTGCCGACGCCACTGATGGCCGACTATTACGCCCAGCGCGCGAGTGCCGGCCTCATCATTTCCGAAGCCACGGGCGTCAGCCGCGAAGGCCTTGGCTGGCCGTTCGCGCCGGGGCTTTGGACCGACGAGCAGGCCGAAGCGTGGCAGCCGGTGACGGCGGCCGTGCATGCAGCGGGCGGCAAGATTATCGCGCAAATCTGGCACATGGGGCGCGTCGTCCATTCGAGCTTCAATGACGGCGCCGCGCCGGTCTCGTCGTCGGCGACCACCGCGCCGGGGAAAGCGCACACCTATATCGGCCGTCAGCTCTATGATCAGGCGCGCCCGCTCGAGCTGAGCGAAATTGCCCGCCTGCTCGACGATTATGCGCGCGCTACCAAAAACGCGATCGCCGCCGGCTTCGACGGCGTCCAGATTCACGCTGCCAACGGCTATCTGATCGACCAGCTCCTGCGCGACGGCAGCAACCACCGCACCGATGCCTATGGCGGCGCGCCCGAAAACCGCATTCGCCTGCTGCGCGAAGTCACCGAGCGCGTCGCGTCGGTGGCGGGCGCTGATCGCACCGCCGTGCGGCTGTCGCCCAATGGCGATTCGCAAGGGGTGGACGATAGCGACGCGGCAAGCGTGTTCGTTCCCGCTGCCAAGGCGCTTGCGGAGATCGGCATTGCCTTCCTCGAACTGCGCGAACCCGGCCCCGACGGCACATTCGGCCGCACTGATGTCCCCCGCCAGTCGCCCGCGATCCGGCAGGTGTTCACCAACCCGCTGGTGCTCAATTCGGATTATCTGAGCGCCGAACAGGCCCAGGCCGCAATCGATTCGGGCGTGGCGGATGCGATTGCGTTCGGGCGGACTTTCCTTGCCAATCCCGATCTGCCCGCGCGGCTGAAGGCGAAGGCGCCGCTCAACTCCGACGTCATGGCGACATGGTACAGCCAAGGGGCGGAAGGCTATACCGACTATCCGGCGCTGGAGGCGGCGACGGCTTAGGGATTTTGGTTCACGCTAAGAACGCGAAGAACGCGAAGAGCTAGGGCAGCTGCGGCGCGTATCTCTTCTTCTTCGCGCTCTTTGCGTTCTTCGAGTGAGATCAATGCGGCTTTGCCGCTCAGCCGATCGGCACGAACTTTAGCGGCAGCCCATCCTTGGGGCGCGGGATCGGCCATGCCTGCCAGTCCTTGCCCGATCCTTCGTCGAGCTCGATCCGGTAGCGGTGCAGCAGTTGCGCGACCAGAATGCGCGTCTGCATCTCGGCGAAGTGCAGCCCCAGGCACATATGCGCGCCGCCGCCGAACGGCACCCACGCATATTTGTGCCGCGCCCGCACGACGTCGGGCGCGAACCGCATTGGATCGAATTTTTCGGGCTCGGGCCAATGTTCGGGCATGTGATGGGTATAGGCCGGCGACACGCCCACCGACGTCCCGGCGGGGATCGTATAACCGCCGAACTCGAAACCCTTCAGCGCGCGGCGTGGCAGCGACGGCACCGGCGGCATGATCCGCAGCGCCTCGCGAAAGGCATAATCGGTCAAGGTCAGCCGATCGAGCTGGCCATGCGCCAGCCCCTCATCGTCGTTGAGGCCGAGCGCAATCACTTCATCGCGCAACTTGTCCTGCCATTCGGCGTTGCGCCCCAGCAGCATGATCAGCGACGTCGCCGACGACGTGATCGTGTCATGCGCCGCCATCATCAGGAAATTCATGTGATCGGCGATCGCATCGTCGGACAGCGGCTGACCCTGCTCGTCGGTCGCGCGGCAGAAATGCGAGAAGAAATCCTGCCCGTCGCCCGCGCGTCGCTTGGGGATCTCGCGCTTGAACAGGTCGATCAGATAGGCGCGCGCCTTTGTGCCCTTGCGCATTTGCGATCCCGGCAGCGGGATGCGGATCGGTGAGACCGATGCCTGGACTTCATCGACGAACGCCTGGTTGATCCGTTTTGCGTCGTCGCCCAGTTCCATCCCCAGAAAGCTCTCGGCAGCGAGATCGAGCGTCAGCGCCTTGATCGCGTCATAGAAGCGCATCGGCTGGTTCGCCCAGCCGCGCACCGCGCGCGCGATGCCCCGGTTCAGGCCCTCGGCATAATGGCGCATCGGCTCGGGCTTGAACGCGACCGACAAGGTGCGCCGATCGGCGCGGTGCTTGTCGAAATCCATCAGCATCAGCCCGCGCGGGAACAGCAGGTTGAGCAACGGCCCCCAGCCCTGTTCGGACGAAAAGATGCGCTCGCGGTCGAACAGCACCAGCTCATTGGCTTCAGGCCCGAGCAGCGTCACCATCGAGCCGCCAAGGCCATTGTTGCGATAGATCGCGCCGTAACGTGCGACCATGCGCTTCCCGAACGCGGCAGGATCCCGCAGCATTTCAAGGGTATTACCGATCAGCGGCAGCCCGTCTTCGCCGGGAATATGGCGCAGATCGCGACCGGGTTGCCTAGGCAACCAATGCGGATTGGCCTGATAGGTATGGGCATAGGCCATATGTGCGCGCTCCCAGCGTTACTTACACGGATATAAGTAACGCGCGCCGAGCCGCCAAGCCCCGTAATTGTCGCTACGCGAAGCGCCCCTTGATCGCGAGCATCGCGAGCGCCGCTTTCGCCGCTTCGCCGCCCTTGTCCTTCTCGGTCGGGCGCGCGCGGGTGAGTGCCTGGGCTTCATTCTCGGTGGTCAGGATGCCATTGCCGATGCACAGGCCATCCATGCTGAGCGCCATCAGCCCCCGCGCGCTTTCGCCCGCGACGATTTCGAAATGATAAGTCTCGCCGCGGATGACGACGCCGAGCGCGACATAGCCGTCATAGCGCCCACTTTCGCTCGCAAAGGCAATCGCGGCGGGGATTTCGAGCGCACCCGGCACCGTGATCGTCTCATGGATATGCCCCGCATCCTCGATCGTGGCGCGCGCGCCCTCGATCAGCAGGTCGTTGAGATGGTCGTAGAAGCGCGCTTCGACGATCAGGATGCGGGCCATGGATGTTCCTCCGGAATGCCGAATTGCGCGAGCGATGCGCCTTGGTAGCGCGGATCATTGCTGACTTCTCGTACCGTCCAATCGGGCGCGTGCAAGGCCCGGAGACCGGGATCATCTGTCCATTCGATCTCGGCCAGCTCCAGTCCTGATAGCGAGCCGATGAACTGGTCGACGCTGAACGATTGGCCACCATTTGGAAGTTTGAAGCGTCGCTTGGCGAGCGATAGCGCAGGCAAGGTCGCCAGCAGTGAAAATTCGTCCTCGGTCAGATAGCTCGTAACAATCGGCCGCGCGAGCGGATCTTCGGCTTCGTATTTCTTGGTCAACTTGAGCGACACCGCAGCAGTGCTGCTGTCGGTCATGCGGCGCAGACGCATCCTGGTGCCGACAAGGTAGCGATCTTCGATCAGGACCGACCGTACGCGATCGAGCGAGGGCCGCACGGCGCCGTCGACCAGCCAGCGCCGTTCGCGCTCGATATGGGCATATTTCGGCGCGCGGGCTTCGTCGGCACCCGTTCGCATCACTCCCCCGCCGTGCACGGGATCGGGCGTTCGCCGACGATGCTCAGGCCATAGCCCTGCAGCCCCACCAGCGTGTGGTGCGTGTTGGTCAGCAGCACCATGTCCTGTACGCCCAGCTCCGCCAGCACTTGCGCACCGATGCCGTAATCGCGCAGTTCCTCGACCTGCGGGTCGCCCGCGCCCTTGCCTTCGTGGCGCAGTTTGATGAAGCGCGAGACAATGCCCTGCATCGGCTTGTTGATCACGACGATGACGCCGGACCCTTCCTCGGCAATCAGCTTCATCGATTGCGCGAGCAGGCCCGAACGTTCGGATTCCTCGCCGAACACGTCGACAAACATCGACATGGTGTGCATCCGCACCAAAGTCGGCTGGTCGGGGGCGATCTTGCCCTTTTGCAGCGCGATCAGCTCGTCGCCGGTTGCCTTGTTGCGGAAGGTCATCGCGCGCCAGTCGCCGCCCCATCGGCTGGCGAACGTCATTTCGGCAGTCTTTTCGACCAGATGATCGTGTCGGCGGCGGTACGCAATCAGGTCGCGGATCGTGCCGATTTTCAGCCCGTGGCGCTGGGCGAAGGGGATAAGGTCATCCATCCGCGCCATCGTGCCGTCGTCCTTCATGATCTCGCAGATCACGCCCGACGGATTGAGCCCGGCGAGCCGCGCGACATCGACCGCAGCTTCGGTATGGCCCGTGCGCACCAGCACGCCGCCGTCGCGTGCGACCAGCGGGAAGACATGGCCAGGGGTCACAATCTCGTCCTTGCCCTTGGCGGCGTCGATCGCGACCGCAATCGTGCGGGCGCGGTCATGCGCCGAAATGCCGGTGGTGACGCCGTCGCGGGCTTCGATCGAGGTGGTGAAAGCGGTTTCGTGGCGGGTGCCATTGGCGCGGCTCATCAGCCCCAACCCGAGCTGGTCGACGCGCGCCTTCGACAGCGACAGGCAGATCAGCCCGCGACCATGTGTCGCCATGAAGTTGATCGCGTCGGGCGTCGCCATTTGCGCCGGGATGACGAGGTCGCCTTCATTCTCGCGGTCCTCGTCGTCGACGAGGATGAACATGCGGCCGTTGCGCGCTTCCTCGATGATATCCTCGATCGGCACGAGCACATCACCGTCGTCGCTGGCGAACAGCACGGCTTCGAGCTTGCGCAGCGTTTCGGCGGTCGGGTTCCAGTCGGGCGCGTCGATATCGCGCAGGGTATTGGCGTGGAGTCCGGCAGCGCGGGAGAGGCCGGAGCGCGACATGCCGCCTTCGGTGACGAGGCGACGGATGCGATCGATCAGATTGGTGCTCATGCACTCGCAATATCACATCGCAATGTGATTGCAAGGCCGAAATATCACATCATCGTGTAAGGGCGCGATATTGCTCCATCCGGAAAAGATAGCGCGCGAGCACGTCGATCTCGATATTCACCGGCTGGCCCACGGCCAGTGCCCCGAGCGTCGTGACGCTTTGCGTGTGCGGGATCAGGTTGATCGAAAAATGCGTGCTGCCGTCGCGCTGGTCACTGACTTCGTTGACAGTGAGCGACACGCCATCGACCGTCACCGATCCCTTGGGGGCGACATAGGGGGCGAGCGTCGACGGCAGGCTGATGTCGATCCGCTTCGAATCGCCATCGGGCGTGACGCCGACAATCTCCGCAATCCCGTCGACATGCCCCGTCACGATATGCCCGCCCAGTTCATCGCCCAGCTTCATCGCGCGTTCGAGGTTCAGCCGGTGCCCGGCCGCCCAATCGCCCTGTGCGGTGCGCCGCAGCGTTTCTCCCGACACATCGACCGCGAACCAGCCGGGGCCGCCGCCCGGGGGAGATTTGTCGACCACGGTCAGGCACACGCCCGAACAGGCAATCGACGCGCCGAAATCGATCGTCGCGGTGTCATAGCTGGTGCGGACGACGACGCGGGTGTCGCCGCGAACCTCGACCGACTCGATCGTACCGATATCGGTGATGATGCCGGTGAACATGGCTGCTTCCCCTCCAACCCCGATGATCAGGCCCGGACATAGGCATCGAGCCGGTCGCTGCCAAGCATCCGGCTGTCGACCAGCCGCCAGCGGCCATGCGCCTCGGCCAGCGTGCCGAGGCCAATGTCGCCAAGCGCGGCCTTGCCCGCCCCAATCAGGATCGGCGCGCGGTAGAGCAGCAGCCGGTCGACGAGATCAGCGGCGAGAAATGCCGCCGCCGTCGCGGCGCCGCCTTCGACCAGCAGCTCGTTGACGCCCTCGAGCGTCGCGATGTCGGCGGGGCTGGCGATCACGGTCCAGCCCTCGGGCGCGGCGGTGCGCGAGAGCAACACCCGACGCGGCGCGCGATCCTCCAGCCCCGGCAGCCGCACGTCGAGGCGCGGGGCATCGGCGTCAAAAGTGCCGCGCCCGACGAGAATGGCGTCATGCCGCGCGCGTTCGAGATGGGTATGCGCGCGCGCCTCAGGTCCGGTGATCCACTGGCTTTCGCCGCTCGCCGTCGCAATCGCGCCGTCGAGCGATGTCGCGAGCTTGAGCGTCACGGCGGGTCGGTCTAGCCGTTGGCGGGTGAGGAACCCGATCATGGACGCTTCGGCATCGGCGCCGCGTACGCCGATGCTCAGCGCGATGCCGGCCCGCGTCAGGCTTTCAAACCCGCTACCATCAACGCGGTGGTGCGGGTCCTGGATCGCGGCGACAACCCGCGCAACCTTTGCCGCGACCAGCAGATCGGCACAGGCAGGTCCGCGTCCCGGCAGCGCGCAGGGTTCGAGCGTGACGTACGCGGTGGCACCCCGTGCGGCATCGCCTGCCTCGGCCAACGCCATCGCTTCGGCATGCGGCCGCCCGCCTGCTTGCGTCCAGCCGCGCCCCACAACGCAACCCGCCTGCACGATGACGCAGGCGACGCACGGATTGGGTGCGGTCCGCCCGCGCCCGCGCTCGCCGAGTGCCAGCGCCGCCCCCATCCAGCGCGCGTCGTCAGCGGGCGTCAGAAGCCGTAGGCCTTGAGCTTGTCGTCGAGCCGCTTGAATTCGGCCTGTTTCTTCTTCTTCAGCCGGTCAAGTTCGGCCAGCTCGCGATCCCGCACGACCTTGTCGATCTGCTGCTGGGCATGGATTTCGGCATCGGTGCGGTCGGCCCGCCACTGCTCGACATAGATGATGTTGCGCTTGTACGGCACGGTGATGCTCGACGAATCATTCGCCATCACCGTGACGATCAGCATCGTCAGCGCAATCGCGCCAAACAGCCCGCCGATCTCGTACACCGGTCGGCTCGCCAGATAGCGGCGCAAGTCCATGATCGCACTAAATGGGGCAAAGCGGCGGAAGAACGACATCGCTGCAAGATAGGATGGGGGCGCGCGCGCGACCAGCCCCCTTTTTCCCGCGCTATTCTTCGGTCAGCACGAAATTGACGCGCATCCGCCGCCAGCGTTCAATCGGCTCACCGCCGCGCGTGGCGGCGCGAAACCGCCATTTGCTCAGCGCTTGACGCCGCGTCGTTTCGAAAAACGCGTCGCTCGCCGCGCTGATCTTGTCGATCTGCTTCACCCGGCCGTCGGTGCCGATCAACACATTGACGATCACCAGCCCCTCATGCCCCAGGCGCCGCTCGTCGCCGGGATAGAGCGGCTGGAAATCGCGCGCATAGCGCGGATCGACAACGGGCTCGATGAGTACCGGTGGCACGGGTGGCTCGATGACCGTGCCGGTGCCTGTGCCAACCCCTGAGCCCGTGCCCGGAGGCGCGTCGACCGTCACCGGATCGCCTTGGGTCAGGCTGGGGCCGGTC
>JAIETY010000165.1 GCA_019744885.1 Sphingomonas sp. | reverse complement strand
GCTTGAGCATGTCAGATGTCTTTCGCAAGCCGCACGCCAGTGAATTGCCAGCGCTGATGGGGATAGAAGAAATTGCGGTAGCTGGCGCGCACATGCCCGCGCGGGGTGGCGCACGAACCGCCGCGAAGGACGCTCTGACCGCTCATGAATTTGCCATTATATTCGCCGACCGCCCCTTCGACCGCGCGAAACCCCGGATAGGGGCGGAACGCGCTGCCGGTCCATTCCCAGACATCGCCGAACCAGCCACCCCCGGCAGTCGTGGGGCGCGGCTCGACTGGTCCTGCCGTATCGAGCAGATTACCGCTTTCGTGATCTTGCGCTTGTGCGGCGGCTTCCCATTCGAATTCGGTCGGCAGCCGCGCGCTCGCCCAGCTGGCATAGGCATCGGCCTCAAAGAAACTGATGTGCGTCACCGGCGCCGCAGGATCGATCGCGCGCCGCCCGTCGAGCCCGAAGCGCGTCCAGCCGCCGTCGCGCTGCTCCCAATAGAGCGGTGCCTCAATCGCTTGTGCCTTCACCCACGCCCAGCCGTCCGACAACCAAAGCCGGGCGTCGCGGTAGCCGCCATCGGTAATGAACGCGGTCCATTCGCCATTGGTGATCGTGCGATCGGCAATGGCGTGGGGCGCGAGCAGCGTCGGGTGGCGCGGCCCTTCGGCGTCGAACGCGAAGCCTTCGCCGTCATGCCCCACGTCCACAATGCCGCCCGAATGCGCGATCCAGCTGATCGGTCCCGGCATTGCGACCGGCACCTTCGCAGGCGCGGGCCAGATCGCCGGTTCGACCGGGTTCTGCGAAAACAGGTGGAGGATGTCAGTGATCAGCAGCTCCTGATGCTGTTCCTCATGGTGGCAGCCAAGCGTGATCAGATCACGCGCCGCGTCGGGCAGGCTCGGCAGCGCATCCTGCATCGCGGCGGTGACCGCGCGCCGATAACCGAGGATTTCAGCGAGGCTCGGCCGCGTCACCATCCCGCGCCGCGCGCGCGCGTGCCGCTGGCCCTCGGCTTCGTAATAGCTGTTGAACAGGAACGGGAAGCGGTCGTCGAACAGCCGGTATCCCGGCGCATGATCGCGCAACACGAACGTCTCGAAAAACCAGGTCGTGTGGGCCAGATGCCATTTGGCGGGGGACGCATCCTCCATCGACTGCACCGTCGCATCGGCATCGGAGAGCGGCGCGACCAGCGCTTCGGTCAGCGCGCGGACAGCGCCGAGCCGGTGCGCGAGCGCGTGCGTGTCGGACCGGAGCGCAGGAGTTGCCGCCATTGTCGTCGTTCCATCTGTGCGAGGGCGACAAGGTCGACCGCCGGCTTCAATCAAACCTACGCCAATGCGACGCGCGGGTTAGCGCGACGCCCCCGGCACCCACAAAACATCGCCACCAGCCTTTTGGTTCACATGGCGCGCGGCGACGAAGAGATAATCCGACAAGCGATTGAGATAAGCAAGCGCGGCGGGGTTGATCGCCGCATCATGCGCCGCTGCCACGGTCGCGCGTTCGGCGCGGCGCACGATCGCGCGGGCGAGGTGGAGCGCAGCGGCGCCCGGCGTCCCGCCCGGCAGGATGAAGCTGGTGAGCGGCGGCATCGCGTCGTTCATCGCGTCGATCCCGGTCTCGAGCCGCTCGACCTGGCTGGCGACGACGCGCAGCACCATGTCGGAGGGCGCGAAATCCTCGCCCGGAGTCGCCAGATCCGCGCCGAGATCGAAAAGATCATTCTGGATGCGCGTCAGGTCGGCGGCGAGCGGCTCGTCACCGAGCGCCTCTATCGCGACGCCGATCGCCGAATTGGCCTCGTCGACGTCGCCGATCGCGATTAGCCGCGACGAATCCTTGCCCACGCGCGATCCATCGACAAGGCCGGTCATACCCTCGTCGCCGGTGCGGGTGTAGATGCGGTTCAGCTTGACCATCAGGGCGTCCCAATCAGCCGGTGCGGCCCGTCGCGAGCAGGATCACCACGACGATCAGGATCGCCATCGCCTGAAAGAAAATGCGCGCCTGCATCATCTTGTTCGATTTCATGCCGGCGACGCTCGGGCCGGTGCCTTTCAGATCGGCCTCGGTCGCCTGAAGAAAAGTGATGATGCCACGCACGAGCGCGACGAGCGTCGCGATCATCGCGGCAATGAGCAGAATCCAGAGGAAGACGGTCATGAATGCTTATCTAGGCGCTGCGCCGGACAATGCCAATGGTGGGCCAAGGGCCATATCGGTGCGCAATTTCGCCGCCAGCGTGCGGCCATTCTCGCCCGCCAGCCGCCGCGCGCTGAGTGTCGGGGCGCCGTCGCGCTTGGCGAGCCGTTTGCCCTCGGCGTCGGTCATCAACGCGTGGTGATGATAGATCGGCGTCGGCAGGCACAGCAGCGCCTGCAACAACCGGTGGACATGGGTCGCGGCAAACAGATCGGCGCCGCGGATGACATGCGTCACCCCTTGCGCGGCATCATCCACCGTGACGGCGAGGTGATAGCTCGCAGGGGCATCTTTTCGCGCGAGTACGACATCGCCCGCGCTCGCCGGATTGGCGGCCATCGTCCCGGCGATCTCGTCGTCCCACGCAAGCGGCCCGACCCGCGCGACCGCCGCAGCCATGTCGAGCCGCCACGCATGCGGCTCGGCGAGCCGCGCGGTTCGGGTTGCCGGATCGAGCGCGCGGCAGATCCCCGGATAGACCGGCCCGTCGGGGCCATGCGGCGCGCTGACGCTGGCAGCGATATCGGCGCGGGTGCAGAAACAGGGGTAAAGCAGCCCCATCGCGGTCAGCCGACCGAGCGCGACGCGGTAATGATCGAGCCGCGCCGACTGAAAGCTCAGATCGTCCCACGCCAGCCCCAGCCAGCTCAGGTCAGCGAGAATGCCTGCGACATGTTCGGGCCGACTGCGGTTGCCGTCGATATCCTCGATCCGCAGCAGAAACCGCCCTCCGACGGCGCGGGCGCGGTCATGCGCGAGGATCGCCGACCAGGCGTGTCCCAAGTGCAGCCCGCCGGTCGGGCTGGGGGCAAAGCGCGTAATCATGCCCGATCCGTCGCGCGCGCGATTCGGATTGCCGTATTGCAAGCTGGCCATTGACCACGAGTCGCGCGATCTGTCATCATGCCGTCATCCTAGTCGGCGAAAGGCGGCTACGAGAAGTCTGGGAGGGAAAATGTATCATCCCGATCTGATCCGGCATCCGGACATGGTTCGGCACCCCGATGGTTGCCCGGCCCTTGTCCTCAATGCGGATTATACGCCGCTCAGCTACTATCCGTTGAGTGTGTGGCCATGGCAGACCGCGATCAAGGCGGTGTTCCTCGACCGGGTCGACATTGTCGCCCATTATGAGCGGGAAGTCCGAAGTCCCAGCGCGAGGCTGAAGCTCCCTTCGGTCATCGCGCTCAAGCAATTCGTCAAGCCTTCGCAATTTCCCGCTTTCACCCGCTTCAATCTCTTCCTTCGCGACCGTTTCGAGTGCCAATATTGCGGCTCCGGGCGCGACCTCACCTTCGATCACGTCGTTCCGCGCGCGCAAAAGGGCCGCACGACCTGGGAAAATGTCGTCACTGCCTGCGCGCCGTGCAACCTGAAAAAGGGCGGACGGACGCCCAAGCAAGCGCATATGCCACTCCACATCCAGCCGATCCGCCCGACGAGCTGGCATCTGCAGGAACACGGCCGCCGCTTCCCGCCCAATTACCTGCACCAGACCTGGCACGACTGGCTCTATTGGGACGTCGAGCTGGAGGCCTGAGCTACGTCGCGCAGCAGGCCGCGCAGCCACGCCAATAGCGGATCGCCGCCGCGATAGGTCGCCCATATCGTCACGACGCCCAGCCGCACCGTCGCGAGCGGCGGATCGATCAGCATCAGCTTCAGCGGTTCGGCGACGCGCGCCGCGAACGCACGTGAGATTGTCGTCACGGCGTTGGTGACCGCGACGATATCAGCGGCGGCGCGGAAGGTCGGCACAATCGCCGCGACCGGCCGTTCGAGCCCGGCGGCGGCCAGCTCGCCGTCCATATCCGACGCACTGTCGCCGAGCAGCGAGATCAGCACGCTCGGGTAGGTCGCATAATCGGCCATCGTCCAGCGCCCGCCGCAGGGATGCCCGACGCGCACCACCGTCGCCAGGCGGTCGACCATCAGCGGCTCGGACGCAGCCCCTCGCGGGAGCGGCGTGGTATCGAGCGCCAAAGTCAGGTCGACATCGCCGGTGATCATACGCTGCGGCAACCCCGCGCTGATCGGCACCCATTCGAGCACGACATTGGGCGCGACGGCGACGATGCGCGCGACCAGCGGCGGCAGCAACAACTCGGCCTGCGCATCGGTCATCGCCAGCCGCAGGGTGCGCTGTTCGGCGGCAGGGTCGAACGCGGGTTCGACCAGCAGCGCGCGCACTTCGGCCAGCAGCACCGCCAGCGGCTGGCGTAATGCTTCGGCGCGCGGCGACAGCATCGCCCCGCCGGACGCACGCACCAGCAACGGATCGTCGAGCAAATGCCGCAGCCGCCCGAGCGCGCGGCTCATCGCCGGCTGGCTCAGCCCGACTTCGGCCCCCGCCTTGGTCGCGTTGCGCAGGCGCAGCAGCGCTTCGAGCACCGGCAGCAGGTTGAGGTCGATGCCCCGAAGATGCTTCTCATGCATGATGCATATCATGAACTTGCATTTCACTCATGGTCAAGTCCGGCGTAGCTGCGCGTTACCGAATGAGGAGACAGACAATGACCAGTGAAATTCTGATGATCGGCTATGGCCCCGTCGGCCGCGCCACCGTCCAGCTTTTGCACGCGCGGGGCACGCCGGTGCGCGTCGCCCAGCGCTCGCGCCCCGACGATTTGCCCGCAGGCGTCGCTTTCACCCCCTGCGACGTGCTCGACGCTGCGTCGGTGGCGGCAGCCGTCAAGGGCGCGTCGCAAGCCGCGGTCGCCGTTGGCTTCGAATATACCGGGCCGGTTTGGGAAAGCGCGTGGCCGGTCGCTATGCGCAACCTGCTCGATGCCTGCGCCGCCGAGGGCGCGCGGATGCTGTTCTTCGACAACCTCTACATGTACGGCCCGCAAACCGCCCCGCTGGTCGAAACGATGAAGCTCAGCGACCACGGTCGCAAGCCAACCGCGCGCGCGAAGATCACGCGGATGTGGCAGGCCGACCGTCGCGTGAAAGTCGCGGTGCTGCGCGCGCCCGATCTCTACGGCCCCGGCGTGCTGCTTTCGCATGTCGGCGAAACCGGGCTGGCGGCGATCGCCAAGGGCAAAGCAGCGATGTTCGTGTTCAATCCCGATCAGCCGCACGACTATGCCTATGTCCCCGACATCGGCCGCGCGATGGTGAGCCTGCTCGACGCTGATGATGATGCGTTCGGGCAGGCATGGCACATGCCTTGCGCGCCGACGATCACGTCACGGCAAATCCTTGCGCTCGGCGCGAAGGAAATGGGCGTCAAGCTCCGGCTGACCGCGATCCCGTCGTGGCTGCTGCCGCTGATCGCGCCGTTCGTCTCGTTCCTGCGTGAGCTGTACGAAATGCGCTTCCAGTGGGACCGGCCGTACAAGGTTGACGCAACCAAGTGGCGCGCGCGCTTCTGGTCCGATGTGACGCCGTTCGACGAAGGCGTGGCCGCGACGGTGAAGTCGTTCAAGACTTAGCGCGGTTGGTAGAGTCCCAACTTTTCACCGTTCGTGCTGAGCTTGTCGAAGCACCGTCCTTCTTCTGCGAGCCCCTAGAAAAGAAGAACGGCCCTTCGACAAGCTCAGGGCGAACGGTGCGAGAGGGGTCGATCATCTTTGATCCATTACGGGAACCATCCCGCCATCCCGACGCTTCACCGCGTCGGAGAAACGAAAATGGCCTTTCAGCAACTCGACCCTACCATTCCCGTGACCGTGCTCGACAAGGGCCACGGCTTTGCCTTTGCCGTCATCGATTAAGGGCAGGAGCATAACCTGATCTGGGTGACCGCGATCGATGACACCGGCGAAATCTGGTGCGCGCCCAACCCGCAAGTGCGGCTGCGCGGCAACTGGACGATGGGTCGGGCGCGCACCAAGGCGGAAAAGGACGCGCACTGCACCGCCACGGCTTGACCCGGCCTTTGCCGCAGCGCAGCATCAGGGGCATGGCCGAGCTCCCCGCGATCACCAACAATCCCGACATCCGCTTCCTCGGCAAGCTGCTCGGCGATGTGATTCGCGCCTATGGCGGCGTCGACCTGTTCGACCGGATCGAGGCAATCCGCTCGGCGTCGGTCGAGCGGCACCGGGGCATCGGCAGCGTGGGCGCGACCGACATGGCGCTCGACCGGCTCAGCCTTGACGAAACGCTCGATTTCACGCGCGGGTTCATGCTGTTTTCGATGCTCGCCAATCTCGCCGAGGATCGCCAGGGCGTCGCGCGCGAGGCGGGCGCCGACCTTGAAGCGGCCATCACGCGCCTCGGCGCCGACGGCATTGATCGCGCGGGCGTCGCGGCGCTGCTGGAAAATGCACTGATCGCCCCGGTGCTGACCGCGCATCCGACCGAAGTCCGCCGCAAGTCGATGATCGATCACAAGAACCGCATCGCCGAGCTGATGAAGCTGCGCGATGCCGGGCTGGCGACGACGCCCGACGGCGACGATGTCGAACAGGCCATCGCGCGCCAGATCGCGCTCTTGTGGCAGACCCGCGTGCTACGGCGCGAGCGGCTCTACGTCGCCGACGAAGTCGAAACCGCGCTCAGCTATTTGCGCGACATTTTCCTGCCGACCTTGCCCGCGCTCTACCAGCGCTGGGATCGCGCGCTCGGGCACCGCGTGCCCAGCTTCCTGCGCCCCGGCAGCTGGATCGGTGGCGACCGCGACGGCAATCCCTATGTCGTCGCCGACAGCCTGCGCACGGCGCTCGCCCGCGCCTGCGAAACGGTGCTCGTCCATTATCTCGACGCGGTCCACGCGCTTGGCGCCGAACTGTCGATCTCGACCGAACTGGCTGCGGTTGCCCCCGCTGTTGTCGCCTTGGCCGAGGCCAGCGGCGATACCGCGCAGGCGCGCGCCGACGAGCCCTATCGCCGCGCGCTGTCGGGCATTTACGCACGGCTCGCGGCGACCCATCTGGCGCTGACCGGCAAGCCCGCCCCGCGCCCGGCGACGCTGGCGGGCGCGCCCTATCCCGATTGCCACAGCTTCCGCGCCGATCTGATCGCGATTGCGCACGGGCTTGCCGCCGAAAAGGGCGGGGCGCTCGCTTCGGCGGGCGCGCTTGGGCGGCTGATCCGCGCGGTCGAGACGTTCGGCTTTCACCTCGCCACACTCGACATGCGCCAGAATAGCGCGGTGCACGAACGCGTTGTCGCCGATCTGCTGAAGGGCGCGGGCGTTGAGGCCGATTATCGCGCGCTCGATGAGGGCGCGCGCATCGCGCTGCTGCGCCGCGAACTCGCCAGCCCGCGCCCGCTCGTCAGCCGCTACGCCGCTTATGCCGATGAAACGCAGAGCGAACTCGCGATCCTGACCGCCGCTGCTGAAGCGCACGCGCGCTACGGTCCGGCCTGTATCCGAAACTATGTCGTATCGATGGCGCAATCGGTGTCCGATCTGCTCGAAGTCCATCTCCTGCTGAAGGAAGTCGGGCTCTACACGCCCGGTGATCCCGCCCGCGCGGCGATCATGGCGGTGCCGCTGTTCGAGACAATTGGCGATCTCGAAGCTGCACCGCAAGTCATGGCCGACTTGTTCGCGCTGCCCGAAGTCGCGGCCATTGCGCGCGCACGCGGGCACCAGGAAGTGATGATCGGCTATTCGGACAGCAACAAGGACGGCGGCTATCTGACCAGCACCTGGAGCCTCAGCCGCGCCTCGACCGCGCTCGCGCCGGTATTCGCCAGCGCAGGCGTCGCGATGCAGCTGTTCCACGGGCGCGGCGGCGCGGTCGGGCGCGGCGGCGGATCGGCGTTTGCCGCGATCCGCGCGCAGCCGTCCGGTACCGTACAGGGGCGCATTCGCATCACTGAACAGGGTGAAGTGATCGCCGGCAAATATGGCACCCGCGAAAGCGCTGCCACCAATTTGGAGGCAATGGCGTCGGCGACCTTGCTCGCCAGTCTCGAGCCGCAGCGCCTGTCGCCGCGCGATCATGCGCGCTTTGGCGCCGCGATGGAGACGCTCTCGGCCAGCGCTTTCGCGGCCTATCGCGATCTGGTTTACGGCACCCCCGGCTTCCGCCAATTCTTCCGCCAGATGACGCCAATCGCCGAGATTTCGGGGCTCAAGATCGGGTCGCGCCCCGCCAGCCGCACCAAATCCGACGCGATTGAGGATTTGCGCGCCATTCCCTGGGTGTTCAGCTGGGCGCAGGCGCGGGTGATGCTGCCCGGTTGGTACGGCGTCGGCAGCGCGCTTGCCGCCTTCGATGACCCGGTGCTGCTGGCCGATATGGCTGAAAGCTGGCCACTTTTTGCGGCGATGCTCGCCAATATGGAGCAAGTGATCGCCAAATCCGACATGGGTATCGCCGCGCGCTATGCCGGGCTGGTCGAAGACCGCACGGCGGCGGACACGCTGTTCGGGCGCATCCGCGACGAATGGCAGGCGAGCCACGACGGCTTGCTCGCCGCCACCGGTCAAGCGCATTTGCTCGCCAACAACCCCGCGCTCGATGCCTCGATCCGGCTGCGGCTGCCCTATATCGAGCCGCTCAATTTGCTCCAGATCGAACTGATCAAGCGGCGGCGCGCGGGCGAGGATGATCCGCGCATTGGCGAAGGCATTTTGCTGTCGATCAACGCGATTGCGACGGCGCTGCGCAACAGCGGCTGATCGGTAGCAATTGGCCGTGATCGCGCCTACATTGCGTTAGCCGGGTGGGCTGCCCTGTCACGGGCGTGCGTCGGCGAAGGATGACGAAACGGCATGGCGGTGGTGACCGAACAACGCGACCCTGATTCGAAGTTTCTGCTGCTGATCGATCAGAGCCCCATCGCGTCCGTGCTCAGCGATCCGCGCCAGCCCGACAATCCGATCATTGCCTGCAATCAGGCCTTTTGCGATCTGACCGGCTATCCGGTCGAGGAAGTCGTCGGGCGCAATTGCCGCTTCCTGTCGGGGCCGGGCACCGAGCCGTGGTTGTCGGAGCAAATCCGCGTCGGGGTGCGCCAGCATCGCCCGGTGCTGGTCGAGATTTTGAACTACAAGCGCGACGGTACGCCATTCCGCAACGCCGTGCTGGTCGCGCCGATTTATGACGAGCGCGATGAGCTGCTCTATTTCCTCGGCTCGCAGGTCGAAATCGACGCCGATATGCCGATGCCGTCGAGCCAGCGCCGGTTGCGCGCGGCGGAACTGGTGAAATCGCTGTCGCCGCGTCAGTGGCAAGTGCTGAAGCTTGCCGCGAGCGGGCTGCTCAACAAGCAAATCGCCGCCGAGCTCAACCTGTCCGAAAAGACGATCAAGATGCACCGTGCGATCCTGATGGACCGGCTCGGCACGGCGACCACTGCCGACATGATCCGGGTAGCGGTCGAAGCCGGACTTTAGCGCGCTTGCGGCGCCTGCCTCGGCAGGGCCTATTGTCCGTATCGGTGGCGGGCGGACCACGCGCTAGATCGTTTCCCGGACGTCGTGATGCGACCTTCCCGACGATGCGCGAAACCTGCCCAATCCCAGTCGCGCGTCGCTCGTCACGGCGTCCACCCCCTGCATGGCTGACAGCCCGCCCATCGGCGTGGTAGCGCGGTCAGGCTGCGTCGGGGGAAGCTGGTGACCGCGAATAATCGTCATGCGCGCCGATCGGGCAAGGCTCGCGATCGCCGCGCCGCATCGCCGCCGCTGCGCCTTGGCGACCGGGCACAAGCGCTGCTCGCGGCAGGGCGGCTGGGCGAGGCATTTGATGCCTTTTGCGCCGCCGCCGCCGCGACACCGCCCGATCTGGCGGCGCGCGCGGCCTTTGGCGCTTTCCTGATCGCCAATGTGCCGGGGCGTCCGCATCCGGATATCGATGCGGTGTTCGCCGCCGCGCTCGATCAGGCGTGGCTGCGGCCCGACGCGCTGGCGCCCGCCGCGATCCGCTATCTGGAAAATGGCGCGGGCGCGCTGATCGGGGACGAGCCCGATCTGGCGGCGCCCGGTATGCAAGCACTGCTGGTGCATCCCGTCCTGCTGGCGCTGTTGCGCGCGACTCCGGCGGCGACGCCCCGGCTGGAGATTTTCCTCGCGCGCGTGCGCCACGCAGCACTGGTCGCGAGAGCAGGTGCGGTGCCGCTGCCGTTCCTGATCGCGCTCGCCGAGCGCGCGGTCGCTTCGGGCTTTGCACTGACCCTGCCCGCGCGCGATGCAGCGCGGCTTGGAGCGGAGCCGGAAAAGCTACGCGCGTTGCGCGAGCGTGCGGCGGGCGGCGGCATCGGCTCAGTCGCGCTGCTCGGCTGCTATGAATCGCTGCAAGATTTGCCCGAAACCATCTGGGCCGCACCCGAGCTCGGCCCGCTTCATGCCGCGCAGGTGATCGCCCCCAGGCGCGCCGCGACGATCGCTGCCAGCCTGACACCGATCACGCCGATCGATGCCAGCAGCGCCCCCGTCGCCGCGCAATATGAAGCCGATCCCTATCCGATGTGGGTGCGCGAGCCGGTCGGCCTGCCGGTCGCGCTGCCGCCCGCGGTGGCTC
>JAIETY010000027.1 GCA_019744885.1 Sphingomonas sp. | reverse complement strand
GCCACGCCTTCCATCACGGCGATGGTCAGCACGAACAACCCGACGGCGTAGAGGATCGACATGCGCTTTCTATAGCCCCCGCGACCCGGCTTGGCGAGCCGTCCCGAGTGCGGTCTGGATTCGCTGTCGCGACTGTGCTTAGGGGAGCCGCAAACCCTTCACCGCTGCAAAAGGCGCCCGCATGAACATCCACGAATATCAGGCCAAGGAATTGCTCGCGAAGTTCGGCGTGCCGGTGCCCGCAGGCTTTGCCGCGATGAGCGTTCAGGAAGCGGTCGAGGCGGCCGGCAAGCTGCCCGGGCCGCTTTATGTGGTGAAGGCGCAGATTCATGCGGGCGGTCGCGGCAAGGGCAAGTTCAAGGAACTCGGCCCCGATGCCAAGGGTGGCGTTCGCCTCGCCCGCACCGCCGACGAAGTGCGCGCCGCAGCGACCGACATGCTCGGCAACACGCTGGTGACGGTGCAGACGGGCGAGCATGGCAAGCAGGTCAACCGGCTCTATGTCACCGACGGTGTCGACATCGCCAAGGAATTCTACCTCGCGCTGCTCGTCAACCGCGCGTCGGGGCGCATCGGCATGGTCGTGTCGACCGAAGGCGGCGTCGACATCGAAACCGTCGCGCATGACACGCCCGAAAAAATCCACACGATCGACATCGACCCCGCGACCGGCTTCATGCCGCACCACGGGCGCTCGGTCGCGAATGCGCTCGGGCTGACCGGCGATCTGGCGAAGCAGGCCGCCAATGTCGCGTCGAAGCTTTACGACGCGTTCCTCGGCACCGATGCCGCGCAGATCGAAATCAACCCGCTCGCGGTGACCGACGACGGCAAGCTGCTCGTGCTCGACGCCAAGGTCGGCTTCGATTCGAACGCGCTGTTCCGCCACAAGGACCTGATGGAGCTGCGCGACGAGACCGAGGAAGACCCGGCCGAACTCGAAGCATCGAAGTACGACCTGGCCTATATCAAGCTCGACGGCGACATCGGCTGCATGGTCAATGGCGCGGGGCTCGCGATGGCGACGATGGACATCATCAAGCTGAACGGCATGTTCCCCGCCAATTTCCTCGACGTCGGCGGCGGCGCGAACAAGGAAAAGGTGACGGCGGCGTTCAAGATCATCCTCGCCGACCCGAATGTGAAGGGCATCCTCGTCAACATCTTCGGCGGCATCATGAAGTGCGACATCATTGCCGAGGGCATCGTCGCGGCGGCCAAGGAAGTGAATCTGTCGGTGCCATTGGTGGTCCGGCTCGAGGGGACGAATGTGCAGGCCGGCAAGGATATCCTCGCCAACTCAGGCCTCGCGATTGTGCCCGCGAACGACCTCGGCGATGCCGCGCAGAAGATTGTCGCGGAAGTGAAGAAGGCGGCGTAAGATCGGCGCATGACCGAGAATGTCGAGAACCTGATTCTGGAGCATCTCAAACGCTTTCAGGCGACGCTTGACAGCGTGCAGCGCGACATCCGCGAGCTGAAAATCCGGCAGTCGGAAACCCACACGGCCGTCCTCGCGCTGCGCCGCGATCAGGTGACCGATGCCGAAGCGACGGCTCATATGCAGGTGCAGATCGACAGATTCGGCGACAGGCTTGACCGGATCGAGCGCCGACTCGATCTGGCCGATTGATTTAGGAAGAGGAAGCCAATGAAAATCCTGGTCCCCGTCAAGCGCGTGCTTGACTATAACGTAAAGCCCCGCGTCAAGGCGGACGGGTCGGGTGTCGACCTGGCCAATGTCAAGATGAGTATGAACCCGTTCGACGAGATCGCGGTCGAAGAAGCAATCCGCCTGCGCGAAAAGGGCGCCGCGACCGAAGTGATCGCGATTTCGATCGGCGAGCAAAAGGCGCAGGAAACGCTGCGCACCGCGCTCGCGATGGGCGCCGACCGGGCGATCCTGATCGTCAGCGAAGACAAGGTCGAGCCGCTTGCGGTCGCCAAGCTGCTCGCGAAAGTGGTGGCTGAGGAGGCCCCCGGCCTGATCATCCTCGGCAAGCAAGCGATCGACGACGACAATAACCAGACCGGCCAGATGCTCGCCGGCCTGCTCGGCGTCGGCCAGGCGACCTTCGCCAGCGCCGTGGTGGTCGAGGGCGACAGCGTCACCGTGACGCGCGAAGTCGATGGCGGCGCGGAGACCGAAAAGCTCCCGCTGCCCGCCGTCATCACCGTCGACCTGCGCCTCAACGAGCCGCGCTACGCGTCGCTCCCCAACATCATGAAGGCCAAGTCCAAGCCGCTCGCGCAGAAAACCCCGGCCGATTACGGTATTGACGTGGCGCCGCGGCTGACGACCTTGAAAGTCGTCGAACCGGCCAAGCGGACGGCAGGCATCAAGGTGGCGGATGTCGACGAACTCGTCGGCAAGCTCAAGGCAATGGGAGTCACGAAGTGAAGGCGCTCGTTTGGGTCGAACATGACGGCGCGGCCGTCAAGGATGCCACGCTCGCGACGGTGACTGCCGCTTCGAAGCTGGGCGAAGTCCATCTGCTCGTTGCTGGGCACAATGTCGGCGCGGTCGGCGAGCAAGCGGCGAAGATCGCCGGGGTCGCCAAGGTGCATGTCGCCGATGACGCGGCCTATGCGCATGCGCTGGCCGAAAATGTCGCGCCGCTGGTGGTCGAACTGATGGGGCACCACGACGCCTTCGTCGCGCCCGCGACCACCAACGGCAAGAATATCGCCCCGCGCGTCGCCGCGCTGCTCGACGTGATGCAGATCAGCGACATCCTGTCGGTCGAAAGCCCCGACACCTTTACGCGCCCGATCTACGCCGGCAACGCGATCGCCACCGTGCAGACCAGCGACAAGAAGCTCGTCATCACCGTGCGCGGCACCGCGTTTGAAAAGGCGGCCATGGACGGCGGATCGGCGGCAATCGAAGCGGTCGCGGCGACCGGCGACACCGGCAAATCGACCTTCGTCTCGGCCGAAATCGCCAAGTCGGAGCGGCCCGAACTGACCAGCGCCAAGATCATCGTCTCGGGCGGGCGCGCTCTCCAGAACAGCGAGAATTTCCACACGATCATCGAACCGCTCGCCGACAAGCTCGGCGCGGGTGTCGGCGCGAGCCGCGCGGCGGTCGATGCGGGCTATGTCCCCAACGACTATCAGGTCGGCCAGACCGGCAAGATCGTGGCGCCCGAAGTCTATATCGCGGTCGGCATTTCGGGCGCAATCCAGCATCTGGCGGGGATGAAGGATTCGAAAACGATCATCGCGATCAACAAGGACGAAGACGCGCCGATCTTCCAGGTGGCGGACATTGGGCTGGTGGGTGATCTGTTCAAGATCGTGCCGGAGCTGACGGGCAAGCTCTGACGGCTTGCGGTGGCGATAAGCGACGGGGCGCTGCGATATGATCGCGGCGCCCCTTTTTTTGGGCGATTGATGGCGGAGCACCGCAACGACTGTTTGCCCCAGCCCCATTCAGTTTTGGGGTGATGATACCTGATCTTAACGGGTGTCCACTAAACAGTTGCGTCGGCGCTTGGATTTTTCAAACCATGATCGGTCGAGTGCTGCCGGGGGAATGAACGGGATCGTCGCTTCGCCGCTCGATCCTGGGGAGGGCAAAGATGGTATTGAAGCGCAAGCTCCCGATTGACATCCTTGTGCTGGCCGTTGTGACCCTGCTTGTCTGGGCAATCACCATCGCGTGGCAGATCTTCGATCTCAATCACCGCCTTTCGTTTCCGCTTCAGTCCGAATCCGATGCGTGGTTGATGACGCTCACCGGGCTGATCTTTGCGTTCCTGTTCGTCGCGGTCATCCTGGCGGCGTGGAGCTTCATCCTCAGCGTCCCGACAATCTTGCTGGCGGCGCACCTGGTCCTTCACCGCTATGGAGTCGCGAACCGCTGGTTGGTCGCATGCGCGATAACGGCAGGGCTGGTCGGGGTTCTCACCCATTTCGAGGTCTTGCGATATGGCCTGTCAAAAGCCGACACTGTTGCTTCGCAAAGCGCGCGCGCACCGACGCCCAAGCCGCCAACCCTGCGTGACATCGATCCTGCGCTGCCGCCGATCCCGTTGAACACGATGACGGAAGGCGAAGCGAGGGCAGCGCTGGAAAAATCAGCCGAGGCCCGCGCGCGCGCCAAATGTGCTGCGCCCAAGGATGCGTTCATGGCCGAAATTTGTGCCACAGCGAGGGAAGCTGAAAAAAACTGGCAGGCGGAGACTGACCGGGCGCGTTGAACTGAGCCGAAGGCGACGCAGGCAGTCGATGCGGGCTATGTCCCCAACGACGATCAGGTCGGCCAGACCGGCAAGGTACTGCCGGAGCTGCCGGGCAAGTTGTTGACCGAACTGCAGTAATCATCACCCGAATGGGCGCGGCGAGATGATCGCGGCGCCCTTTTTGTGCGTGCACGATTGGCGCAGGCAGGTGCGATCGGGCGTCCCCCCTTTCGACGAACGCAGAGTGCTATATATCACCGTATATATCGTGACGCCAGAACGGGGTAGTGCAGCATGCGGGCAATCAGATGGGTCGTGAGCGGCTTGGCGCTGGCGATCGGGCTGGTGGCGCCTGCCCACGCCAAGCCCGACCCCGACCCCGCCGCCACTGCGCCCGAGCCCGACGCCGTCACTGTCACCGCGCGCCGCCGCCCAGAGGACGCGCAAAAAATCGCGATTTCGCTGTCGGTGGTCGACGCCCATCTGATCAAGCAATCCTACACGGTGAACACGCGCGAGCTGACGACGCTCGTTCCCGCGCTCAACTATTCCTCGGCCAACCCACGCAACACTGCCTTCACGATCCGGGGCCTGGGCAGCAGCGTCGTCGCGGTGAGCCAGGCCAATGACGGGCTCGAGCCCGGCGTCGGCTTTTATGTCGACCAAGTCTATCACGCGCGCCCCGCCACCGCCGCGTTCGATTTCGTCGATCTCGAGCGGGTCGAGGTGCTGCGCGGGCCGCAGGGCACGGTGTTCGGCAAGAACACCACGGCGGGCGCGATCCACCTGATCACCAAGGCCCCGACCTTCACCCCCGAAGCGACCGCCGAACTCTCCTATGGCGACTATAATTTCCAGCAGCTCCGCGCTGCCGCCTCGGGGCCGATCCTCGGCGACACGATCGCCGCGCGCCTTTCGGCGCTGGTCACCCGCCGCGACGGCGTGATCCGCAACATCCGCACCGGGCAATTGCACAACAACGTCAATAATCAGGCACTGCGCGGCCAATTGCTTTGGGCGCCCTCGACCGATCTCAGCTTTAAGCTGACGATCGACTATGCCAATTTCCGCAGCAATTGCTGCACGCAAGTCTATCTGCGCGTCGGCCAGAGCCAGCGCCCCGCCGCGCGGCAATATCCCGCGCTCGCCGCCGGGATCGGCTATGCGCCCGCCAGCACTAATCCCTATGACCGGCTGACCGACATCGACGCCCCGCTCGGCGTCGACACCAACGAAGGCGGTATTTCGCTGATCAGCGATTGGAAGATCGGGCGGATCGGCACGCTGACCTCGATCAGCGCGTGGCGCTTCTGGCGCTGGGATGCCGCCAACGACCGCGACTATACCGGCGTCCCGATCCAGCTCACCCAGCACATCCCCTCGCGCCAGGACCAGTTCAGCCAGGAAATCCGGCTCGCGTCGGACGGCGATCACCGGCTCAACTATGTCGCCGGACTCTATTATTTCTACCAGAAGATCACCGGGCGCCCGATCAGCATCTATGGCCCGTCGGCGACCTATTGGCTGCTCGGCCCGGCGCCGCAATTCCCCGCCAATCTGCTCGACGGCTATGGCCAGGACGGCAGCACGCGCTTCCGCACCGACAGCTATGCGGTGTTCGGCGAAATCGACTGGCGGATCGTCGATGGCCTGCGGCTGAGCGGCGGCATGCGCTACACTCAGGAAGACAAATCGGCGAATTACAACAGCTTCGTCTTCGGCGGGCTCGCCACCACCAACACCACGCTGCGCAATGCCCAGCTTTCGGTGCTCCGCCCGCAAAGCTATGCCGCTGCCAACCGCGAGGGCAATCTCTCGGGCCGCGCGAGCATCGCCTACACGCCCGTCCCCGCGATCACGGCCTATGCCAGCTATGCGCGCGGCTTCAAATCGGGCGGAATCAATGTGTCGGGGCTGCCGCTCGACGCGCAGAACCGCCCGGTGCTGGCGACCGCCGTCATCCGGCCCGAACTCAACACCACTTATGAAGTCGGCTTCAAATCGCAATTGTTCGACAACCGGCTGATCCTGAACGTCGATGGCTATTACACCGACGTGCGCGACTTTCAGGCGACGATCGTCGATTCATCGCAGACGGTGGCGTTGCGCGGCTACTTGTCGAACATCCCGCAAGTGAAAGTGACCGGCGTCGAGGCCGATGCGACCGCCCGCCTCACCCGCGACCTGTCGCTGCGCGGATCGCTTGCCTATGCGCACGGCACTTATGCCCGCTATCCGCAAGGGCCATGCCCGCTCGAAGTCCAGACGAGTGCCACGACCGCCTGCAACCTCACCGGACGCCCGCTCGCCGGGCTGCCGCGCTGGTCGATCACGCTAGGCGGTGATTACAGCCGCCCGGTGCCGGTGCTCGGCGCGGGGGCGAGCGCCTTCGTGCATTTCGATAGCAACTGGCGCAGCGGCTATTATGGCGACCCGTCGCTGTCGCGCTTCACCTATATCAACGCCTATAATTTGACGAACGCCAGCATCGGCGTGCGTGTCGGCAAGGGCTGGGAAGTCGCGGTCTTCGCCCGCAACTTGTTCGACGCGAACTACGTCCAGAACGTCACGATCCAGGCGGGCAATTCCGGGCTGATCCTCGGCACCCCGAGCGATCCG
Source organism: Sphingomonas sp. (assembly GCA_019744885.1). GTDB lineage: Bacteria > Pseudomonadota > Alphaproteobacteria > Sphingomonadales > Sphingomonadaceae > Sphingomonas. The sequence goes on along the minus strand of JAIETY010000027.1, from coordinate 3,901 downwards.
CGCGTGGTGGGGGTGACGTTGAGGGTGCGGAGCTGAGGGGCGGGCTGTTGGGTGGTTACTTGCCGTTTCGTGGAGCTTGAAAAGCTGAGACGAGCGCCTCCAATGCATCGGCAGTAGGCGGGCCTGCCGCTTCGTTAAAGTCAGGGTCCGATCCGCTGTCGGCTTCGGCAATGCTGACTGCGGTGGATGGAACGGAGAAGTACCTAGCTGCCCAAGCTGTCAGCAGGCGGCAAGCGCCGTTCAGCACGTCGTTCGATCTGCGGAACGCCAACCACGCGTTGCAATCCGTGACAAACCGGTGAGCTCGAGTCACCAAAACGCGAACGTCCCCTGCTTGCGACAGACGTTCTGCGGTCAGATCGAGCCTTAGCCGTAAGCCGCCAGCTCCATAGTTCGCATGGTAGAACTCTTGGCTGGGGTGCGCGCGATCAACCCGCATCCATTCGTTCGTCTCGTCGTCGTAGAAACGCTGCTCAGTGTTCTCAAATCGAATCATGGACAAAACCTAGCTGACATTGGTTCAGGATCTTTGAACGTCTACAACTGGGCGAAAGCCGCTGCGCGCTCAATCGTCACCCCGGCCCTGTGCCGGGGCCCACCGGGCGGCGAGCGACGCGCTCTAGGCGTTAGGGTGTTGCGTGTGGCTCAGTGGGCCCCGGCACAGGGCCGGGGTGACGCTAATAGGTGAAGGGGAACAGCGCGCGCCCCAAATCCCCCTCTGGCAATGTAGGAAATCATCGGTCATCCTGCTGCCAAGCCGGTTTCGGTCCGACCCACAACGGGGGTACCCCCCTAGGATGGTCGTGACTTTTGTAACCTTTCGCGAAAGAAAAGCCCGATGCTGCTCCCTTTCCTCCTCGCCGCCGCCCCCCTCGCCGTCCCCGCCGACGACGCCGCGCTGAAGGCGCGGGTCGAGCGTATCCTCACCGCTACCCCGGTGATCGACGGGCATAACGATCTACCGTGGGAAATTCGCGTCAATCACGACGCCAAGGTCGAAGCGCTCGATCTCACCCGCGACACCTCGAAGCTCCCCAAGCCGCTCCAGACCGACATTCCTCGGCTGAAGAAGGGCCATGTCGGCGCGCAATTCTGGTCGGTGTGGATCACGGCGGATAATCTGGGGCCCCGCGCGGTCGAAATGACGCTCGAGGAAATCGACATCGTCAAACGCTTCGTCGCGGCCAATCCGGGCAGCTTCGAAATGGCGGGGACCGCCGCCGATATTCGCCGGATCAGCAAGGCGGGCAAGATCGCCTCGCTGATGGGGGTCGAAGGCGGGCACCAGATCGACGGGCGGCTGTCGGTGCTGCGGCGCTATCATGATCTCGGCGTGCGCTACATGACGCTCACCCACACCAAGAGCCTGCCCTGGGCCGATGCCTCGACCGATGATCCGCGCAGCGGAAGCCTTAGCGCCTTCGGCAAGCAAGTCGTGGCGGAAATGAACCGCATCGGCATGATCGTCGACATCAGCCATGTCTCGGACGCGACAATGGCGGCGGTGCTGGCGGTCACGAAAGCGCCGGTGATGGCCTCGCACTCTTCCGCGCGCGCGCTCGATGATGCACCGCGCAACATTCCCGACGATCTGCTCGCGAAGATCGGCGCCAATGGCGGCGTGGTGATGGTCAATTTCTACCCCAGCTTCACCTCGCAAGCGTGGCGCGACTGGGACAAGGCGCGGACCGACTATGCCAAATCGATCGGCGCTGCCGCCGAGCCCTATGGCGCCAATGCCCCTGCGCCGATGGTCGCGTGGGACAAGGCGCACCCGCAGCCTTTGGTCACTTCCGCCACGATCGCCGACCATGTCGAGCATATAGCGCGGATTGCGGGCAAGGCGAGCGTCGGGCTCGGCAGCGATTTCGACGGCATCAACGGCACATCGCCGACCGACATGACCGGCGTTGATGGCTATCCCGCGCTGTTCGTCGAACTCGCGCGGCGCGGCTGGAGCGATGCCGAGCTCGCGGGGCTGGCGCAGGGCAATATCCTGCGGGTGATGGGGAAGGTCGAGGCCGTGGCGGCGGGCATGGCGGGGACGCCGCCGGTGGATGCGACCGATCGGCCTTGATCGGGAGCGCCGCGATGCCCAAAACAACCAACCACACGTCGATCGATGATCTCAATCGCGCCAATGATGGCAAGCTGCCGGGGCATATTGGGCTGACGATCACGGCGGTCGACCCCGGGCGAGTCGAAGGCGCGTTTGAGGTTCGGCCCGATCTCGTGGCGCACACCGGTTATCTGCTGGCGGGCACGGTGCTGTCGGTGGCGGACATTCTGTGTGCCTATGGCGTGTCGACGGTGTGGCCGGAGGGTGCGACCGGGTTCACCACCGCCGAGGTCAAATGCAACTTCCTCGGCACCGCGCGCGAAGGGACGGTCACCTGTGTTGCGACGCTGCTCCACGGCGGTCGCACCACGCAAGTGTGGGACGCCGAACTCATGGCGAGCACCTCGGGCAGGCGGATCGCCGCGTTCCGGTGCACCCAAATCCTGCTCTACCCCTGATCCTTGTCAGAAGCCGGAGAGAAAGGCCCGAAGATTCGCCCCCAGCGCATCGACGGCATAGCCGCCTTCCATCAGCAGCACGCTCGGCCAGCCGCGCGTGGCGATGTCGGCGGCGAGCACGGCGTAATCGGGCGTGGCGAGCCTGAAATGGCTGATCGGGTCGCCTTCGCAGGTGTCGGCACCGAAGCTGACGACCAGCAAATCAGGGCCGAACGCTGCGATCGCATCGAGCGCGGTAGCCTGCGCCGCGCGGAAGGCGCCGAGCGTCGCCCCCTGCGGCAGCGGCAGGTTGAGCGTGGTCCCTTCGCCTTCGCCCGCGCCGCGCTCATCGGCATGGCCCCAGTAAAAGGGGTAATCGGTGGCGGGGTCGGCATGGATGCTGGCGTAGAACACATCGCCGCGATCCCAGAAGATATCCTGCGTGCCATTGCCGTGGTGATAATCGATGTCGAGGATTGCCACCCGCGCCGCCCCGGCATCGCGCGCCGCCTGCGCCGTGATCGCCGCCGCATTGAGATAACAATAGCCGCCAAGATAATCGGCCCCGGCATGATGCCCCGGCGGGCGGCACAAAGCGAAGGCAGCGCGCTCGCCTGCCTGCACCGCGCCCAGCGCGGCAAGCGCCGACTGCACGCTCCAATAGGCCGCGTCATAGCTGTCGGCAGTCAGCGGGGTCGAGGCATCGAAGCTGTAGCGCCCGACCAGCGCGTCGATGCGGTTGAGATTGAGCGGGCGCCTGCCGACCACCGGCCAGACATAGCCAATCACATCGCCGGGCCGCCCCGCCTTGGCCCAGCGCGCGGGGGCGGACTGAAGGAAGTCGAGATAATCGGCGCTATGGACCGCGCGGATCGCCGCGTCGCCGCGATCCTCAGGCGTCTCGACCTCGCTGATCCCGGCGAGCAAGGCCTCGGCCCGCGCCGGGCTTTCGGCATAGGGGGTGAACCCGCCATTGTGGAGTTCGAGCGCTGGCGCATGGGCGAGCTGGCGGGGCGAGAAGAAAGCGCGCATCGCGCATTCCTACCCCGTCGGCACCATAGCGCAATGGGGCCGCCCGCAGCGGTGCTTCGATCCGCGCCGTCGATTTCAATAGCCACCCGTTTGCCTGCGGCTATCGTGGCCGCATGACGCTTGATCCCTTCGAGTTGACGGCGCTGATCCTTGCCGCCACCACGCTGGCGAGCTGGATCAATGCGCGCACGCTGAAGCTCCCGGTCGCGGTCGGGCTGCTCGTTGTCGGGCTGCTGCTGAGCGCCTGTGTCGGGCTGGCCGATCTGGCCATGCCCAGTCTCGGCATCGGCGCGCTGTTCGGCTCGATCGAGCAGCAGATCGATTTCCCCTATCTCGTGCTCAATATCTTGCTCGCCTATCTGCTGTTTGCGGG
>JAIETY010000073.1 GCA_019744885.1 Sphingomonas sp. | reverse complement strand
CCAGCTTGGCGACCCACCCGAGCGCCGCCTTCCACAGCGACGCGCGCGCATCGCGCCACAGCGCCAGCAGCTCGCGCAGCTCGCCCATGTCCTTCGCCGCCGCCGCATCGTCGAGCCCCAGCCGCGCCAGCGCCCGCTCGGCCGCCAGCGTCCCCGCTTCCTCGGCGAGCGCGCGGAGCGTCGCCAGATCGGCGCCCGCCGCCTGCCCCTGCGCCATCAATTGCGCCAGGATCGCCCCGTCGTTCATGATGTTTCTCCCGCTAGCCCGAGCATCGCGCGCTTCTCCTCGGGGCTCAAGAAATCCGCCGCGCTCACCTGCGCCCACAGCCGCTCGCGATCCTCGGCGAGCGCCGTCACGCGGTCGAGATCGACCCGCAGGCTCGCGCCCGGAAACCAGCCGCCGAGCGCCTGCCCCAGCCCGCTCAAAATCGTCTCCGCCAGCGGCAGGATGGCCAGCCGCCACAAGGCGCGATTGGCCTCGCGGTAATTGGCATAGGTCGCATCGCCGGGCAGGCCGAGCAGCATCGGCGGCACGCCAAAGGCGGTCGCAATCTCGCGCGCCGCCGCTGCGCGCGTGCCCGCGAAATCGAGATCGGCGGGCGAGAGGCTCAGCGGCTGCCACTTCAACCCACCTTCGAGCAGCATCGGCCGCCCGGCATTGCCCACGCCCGAAAAGCTCGCGTCGATATCGGCGCGCAGCCGGTCGAGCTGCTCGCGCGACAGGGTCGATCCGTCGCCGGGGTCATAGACCAGCGCGCCCGATGGCCGCGCAGCATTGTCGAGCAGCGCCTTGTTCCAGCGCGCGGCGGCATTGTGGACCGCAATCGCCCCCGCCGCCGCGCCCAGGCACCCCAGCCCATAATGGTCGTCGAGCGGGTTGAAGCTTTTGAGATGCACGATCTGCGGGCGCGGCTCCTCGGCGGAAAGGCTGCTCACCCGCTCGCCGACGCGATAGTCATAGGCGACCGGCCAGCCACGCGCATCGGGCGCGACCCGCACCCGCTCGGGCCGCAGCGCGAACAGTTCGGCGACGTCGCCCGCGCCATCGGTCGCGATCTGGACATAGGCATTGCCGTGCAGCAGCAATTGCGCCGCCACCGTCTCGACCAGCACCTGCCCGCCCGACCGCGCGCTCACCAGCGCAGCGAGCGCCGGGTCCGACGCGACCAGCGGCGCCCCGCCCACCCCTTCCGCCACCAGCCGCACGCAGCGCTGAGCAATGGCGTTACGCGCATATCCCTCGCGCACCTGCGCTTCGTAAGTCGAAGGCCATTCGCCGAGTGTCGCGCCTGCACTGAGCCCATAACGCGCCAAAGCCGGACGGAATTTCTCCCGCCCGGCCGCCTTCCGGCCGAAGATTTTCATGCTATACTCCTGGAATGGCGAGCTTGGACATCAATACCGTGCTTTACGGCGTGCAATTTGCGTCGATGGCCGCCGAAGTGATCGTGCTGATCTACTGGAAAACCAGCGGGAGATTAGAGGGCCGGGCTCATCATGCGTTCCGCAACTCGATACAGATCCCGCTGATGGTCGCTATGGGATGCCACTTCGCGAGAAGTGCGCTCAATGGGAATTGGATTGACCAGCTCTGGTTTGTGGCATTCACCCTGAGTTGTTTAGTCATCTTGATCTTCGACTCAGACAATACGCACGCCGACACACAGCCGTCCTAACGCACCGTCGCCCGAACCAGGTCACGTGCCGCGCGCGCCGTGGTGCCGCCTTCCAGCCGATGATTTTTCGGCTATAATCATGAAATGGATTTGCTCGACCTTGCCCGGTGGTTTGCGGCAATCGGCACCGCCGTGACCGCGTTAGCCTTTCCGGTCGCGGGCATCTGGTGGTTCGCCGATTATGATGGCTTCAACCGCCGCTTTGGATCGCTCCCGGACGCGGCCCAAGTCATTATGAGCTATTTCTTGTTGTTTCCCGTTGCGACCCGCGCGCTAGAGGGCGATCACTGGGCGGCCGGGGCGCTCGCCCTCTTCGGCTGCTTCGGGGGTATCGTCCTCGTCATACGCTTGCGGCGCCGCGCCACCGCCTAACGCACCGCCGCTGCGAACCAGATCATGTGCCGCACGCGCCATGGTGCCGCCTTCCAGCCGAAGATTTTTATGTGGTTCTCCTGAGCCTGATTGGCTAAGTTACACGCTTCTTGAAAAGTACGTGGGCCGCGAACGGGCGCTTGGTACCTATTGTGACTTGCTGAAAGCGTTCGATAACGTCGGCAGCAAGTTCGATGTCGGCAAGCACCTCTGATTTTGTCAGTTTGAAATGAGGATCGTAATCTGCCGCGTGGCGACGTTCCTGAAGATTTGCAAAAACGTAAGCAAAATCCTGAATATCAATCGGGAACGCTACCGCATTCTGGCAGGCCTTCTTGGCGTAACCATGATCGAGCGCGCGATACGTCAACCGCCAAGAATCGCTCATTCTGATGGTGTGACTCGCGCCGACCAGACAATCCGCGCATGCCCGCGCCAAACAATCGAACAGCCCATAATATAGGGTACTTTGAGCCCTGCGAAGCCGTGCCTCTTTCGGGCGATTGCTCCCATCTACCAGGCTCTGCGCCGCCGCAATCAGATCAAGCGGCTTCAGGGCTCGATTCCAGGTTGTCGCGGTGTGAACGGAAGCTCACGATAGGAAACGGTTCGTCGGGAAGCGCCACGCGAAGGTGGCGGACAAAGCCCGACATCTTGCTGGGGGCGACGATTTGTGGATCTCCGAGGACGACCACAACGCGCCAAATTGGATCACCGTCTTCGTCGAGGTTTCGGTGTGCAATGACGGTGATGACGTTCACCGCGCCGAACTCTCGCTCAGCGACGGCCTTTGTCTTCGCCTCGTAGTCCGACCTTTGCATCCTTCAATTCTGCCACATCAACCGTCTGTTTTCCACAGCTTTGATGGATCTGCTCGACCAAACGGTCCTCACCGCCGTCCGAACCAGATCACGTGCCGCGCGCCCTTGCCGCTCGCGCGTGCCCGCACCACCACTTCGTCGACCTCGAACCCCGCCCGCCCCAGCGCCTTGGCGAACGCCGGATCGGCCGCTGCCGACCACACCGCCAGCACCCCGCCGGGCCGCAGCGCCGCGCGCGCCGCTGCGAGCCCAGCCGCCGAATAGAGCCGGTCATTGCCCTTGCGCGTCAGCCCGTCCGGGCCGTTATCGACATCGAGCAAAATCGCGTCCCACGCCCCCGCGCCGCCCGCAATCACCGCGCCGACGTCATCCTCGACCACGCGCACGCGGGGATCATCAAGGCACCCGGCGGCAAATTCCGCCATCGGCCCCTTCGCCCAGGCGATGACTGCCGGCACCAGCTCGACCACCGTCACTTGCGCTTTCGGCCCCAGCCGCCCCAGCACCGCCCGCAACGTAAACCCCATCCCATAGCCGCCGATCAACACCCGCGCGTCCGCCCCGACCCGCTCGCACGCCATCGTGCCGAGCGCTTCTTCGGAGCCGCTCATCCGGCTCGACATCAATTCCTCGCGGCCCAGCATGATGAACCAGTCGGTGCCGCGCCGCACCAGCCGCATCTCGCCGCCGCCGGGGACTTGGACGGTATCGATCAATTCGCGCGGGATCATCGGGCCTTGGTCCGTTCGTTCGAAACAAAAGTACCGCTTGCCCTGAGCTTGTCGAAGGGCCGTCCTTCTCTAGAGGGCGATCGAAAAGAAGGGCGGTGCTTCGACAAGCTCAGCACGAACGGGACTTGGGGGATCGCGAAGGGCTACCCACGAATCGAACTATAGCCGCGCCCATGCTTGCGCGATAGGATGCCCCCATGCTCAGTCTCGCCCAAGCCGGTTGGATCGCGCTCGGCCTGCTGTTTGCGGTGCCGCTGATCGGTTTCGGCTGGTTCTTCATCGACGAAGATGGTGCGCGCCGCCTGTTTCGCCCGGTCATCCCTTATCTGGTCTATCTCCTGCCCCTTTATTGCACCGTCATCGGCGCGATTGGCGTGGCGATGAATGACCCCCATACCGCAATGACGGGGTTCGCGGTCGCGATCTTCAGTGTGTTTCCTGCAGTGAGCGCGTGGCGCAAGCGTAAACGCCACAACCCTTAAACTCCCCGCCCCACCGTTCGTCCCGAGCAACGTCGAGGGACGGGCCACAAGCGATTTGCCTCGGGCCGGCCCCTCGACTGCGCTCGGGACCAACGGGGGGGATTGGGTCACAACCGCCGCACCCCCACCTCACGCCGTCGCCGCAGCATCAACTCACTCAACCCCCACACCAAAGCATCCGCCCGGTCCGGCGACCTGCCCGGCCCCTCGTAACCACCGCCCGCGATCAGCCCGCACATCTCATCCTCCAGCGCCGGAAACGCGCCGAGATGCTTCACCCGCCCGCGCTCGTACAGCGCCGCCACCGGCTCGGCCCGCGCGCTCTTGCCGTGGGCGGCATGGACCAACGTCACCGGCAGCGTCGCATCCGCGCCAATCAACACGCTCTGCACCATCGCCCCGCCATTGTTCGCCTCCGCCACCACCCGGTCCGCCCCAACCCGCGCCGCGCACGCTGCCACCGCACGCGCCCATCCCTCGGGCGAGGCACCAGTAACCGTCGCATCGTCGATCACATGGCCGATGCCTTGCGCATCCAGCCCGACCGCGACAATCCCGCAAGCATCGCCGCCGACACTCGCCGACGGATCAACGCCCACCACCACCCTCACCAACGGCGGCAACACGCGCTCGCGACACGCCTCCAGCATCGTCCGGGTCCACAAGGCGCCCGCCAGATCCTCGATCAACTCGCCGTCGAGTTCCTGCCGCCCCAGCCGTGTGCCGCCATAATCCGCCGTCATCGCCGCCACGAACGCCCCCGGCAGCAGCCGGTTGTCGGCCATGCGCCCGGTCACCGTCACGGTACCCTGCGCCGCACGCAGCCGCTTGAGCAGCGCGATCGGCCTTGGTGTCGTCGTCACCAGCGCCTGCGGGTGCTCGCCCTGCCGCAAGGTCATCATCAGATTGTCCCACGTCGCCGTCGGCCATGCCCATTTGGCAATCTCGTCGGCCCAGGCGTGGCTATGCTGCGGCCCGCGCAGACCATCGGGATTCTCACCCGAATAGACAAAGGCCCGCGCGCCCGACCGCCAGCTCAGCCGCCCCAGCGATGGCTCCCATTTGGGCCGAAGCGGCTCCGGCGCCACCGCCAGCAGCCCGCTTTCGCCCTCAATCATCACCCGCCGGACCTCGCCCGCCGTCGCCCCGATCAGCGCGATCCGTGCGCTGCCATCGGCCTCCGCAATCCCGCGCACCCATTCGGCCCCCGCGCGCGTTTTGCCGAAACCACGCCCGGCCAGCATCAGCCACACCCGCCAGTCGCCCGGCGGTGGTACCTGCTCGGGCCGCGCCCAGAAGCGCCAGTCGTGCAGCAAGGCGTCCCAGTCGCGCACGCCCGTCAGCATTTGAGTGGCCTGCCCCGACCGCGCAAGCTGCGCGGCGGGCGACGCGCTCATGCCGGGCCCTCCGACGCGTCCGCGTCGCCCAGCCGCTCGATCCGGCGCAGCACTTCGGTGCGGGCAGCAGCGTCGCGGTCCTGATTCGGCAATTCCTCGCTCAGCCGCGCATAGACTTCAGGGCGCTTGGCCTTGAGCATGAACATCGCCAGCGCGTCCGAATAATTGCGCACCGTGCCAATCTGATTGCCACCGAAGAACACCGGCTTTTCAACACCATGCTGGGCACGCTCAATCACTGCCTGTTCGAGCGCATCGAGCGCTTCACCCAGCGCATCGTCCCAGGCGGCTGCAAATGACGCGGTCTTCTGCCGGTATTTGTAGAGCGCCGACTTCGAAATCCCCGCATGGCGCGCCGACAGGCTGACATTGGCGGTCTGCGCGAGCTTCTTCAGAAACTTGGTCCGGCGCGTGGCGATCGTCGGCGTTTTCTTCACCCCCGTCGTTGCCGTCCGCGCCGCCATAATCCCTCCAACGCAAAGGGGCGGCCCGGCTCATCGCCCGACCGCCCCGACTCGCAATTCTTCAGCGTTCCCGTTATGTACCGAAACAGCGTAACGATGTCAAGCGAAATGTGCCGTATCGGTTAAACGCTCGATCACCCCTGCCCAGGCGGCGATTTCGTCATTGTGCCAGCGATCGATCACCAGATCGCCCGCCAGCCCGCGCGCGGGATCAACCTCGGCCGATCCGTCCCATTCAAAGGTCGCATTGCCGCTCAGCGTCACCATCGCGTCCTCGCCCGCTTCGGCGCGCACCATCCCGCCCGCGTTGAACACCGTCAGCGGCTTGGCGAATTTCACCCGACCGGTCAGGCACGCGGCATAGGTCGACGCCGCCATCGCCGATCCGCAACTGTCGGTCAGCCCGACGCCGCGCTCAAAAGTGCGCACGAACAAATCGCCGTCGCGCACTTCGACGAACGACACATTGGCGCGATTGGGCAGCCAGGCGGGCGCCGCCTCACACACCGCGCCCAACGCGCTCAGCTCGGCATCGTCGACCAGCGCGACAAAGCTGATCAGATGCGGGTTCGGGATCGAAATCGCGGTGAACAATCGCTCGCTCGGCAGGCTTGGCACCCGCGCATCAACCAGCAAGGTCGCGCCCGCCAGCGGCCAGTGGCTGACATCGGGATCGGCCGGGTCAGCCGTCTCGCGGATCGTCACAACGCCGGGAGCAAGCTCGGGGTCGGTCGCCACGGTGGCACTCGATGTCTTCAGCTTCACCCGCGCCGCCGTACCGCCCAGCGCGGCGAACCCGGCGCGCGCCACGCAGCGCAAGCCGTTCAGGCAGGTCTCGGCTTCGGAGCCGTCCGAATTGAACATCCGCATGCCGAACGCGTGGGCCTCATCGCCCGCCGTCAGCAGCAGCAGTCCGTCGCCACCCACCGGCCCGGTGCGATCCGCGAGCGCGCGCGCGACGCCTGCCCAGATCGCATCGGGCAGTTGAAGCGCGCGCGCGTCGATCAGCGGGAAGTCATTCCCCGATCCGTGGCATTTGGTGAAGGCGATCCGCATCGCGCCAATCTAGGCGTGCAGCGGCACGTTGCAAATGGATCAGACGCGCTTGCGGCCCAAGCCACCGGGAGCGCGCACCGCGGCCACTGGTTGGGGCACGCGATCAGGCTCGGGCGCCGGTGGTGCCGCTGGCCCCCGCTTGCGCTCGGTCCAGCGCATCCTGCCGCTGTTGTCGCGCTTGAGCTCCACGTTGCCGAGCACGAAGTGCATCCATTTGGGCCGGAACACCATCACCAGCAGCATCAAACCGACGAAGATCGGCATCGACGTGTCGGGCGCGTCGTTGAAATTGCCGCGCGCGGCCGAACGATCGCTGTCGCCGTCACGGATGATGCGGGCAGGCTTGGCAGGGGCCGATTCGTGCAGGGAAATACCCTTGGCGACCGTGCTCGGACATTTCCCGTTGGGATAGGATGGCCCGGTGCACGTCGGACCCGAATTGACCATGCGTGCCACGTCGACCATCGTCACGGGGCTGAAGGTGCGGATGAATTTCGCCGGGTCATTGTCGACGGGCCAGTGGAACACGGCGATGAACACCAATGTCACCGCGACCGGCAGCACCGTCGCAGGCTTCAGGCCAAGCGCATTGCGCTTGTCTTCGGCGCGCCATTCGGCCCAATCGATGCACGCGCTCTGCCAGTCGTTATAAGCCTCGCGGTCGGTGAAATAGAGGCCCAGATGGCGCAGCGTGCCGCGCTCGGGCTGCACGACCGGGCGTCCGGTTGCGTCGCGCGGATAGGCGGTCGAGGCGAGGGGCTGCGGGGCGCGGCCGAAGCCCCCGGCGGCGGAACCTCGGCTATCGCGCCGCTGCCGACCCGGCGCCAGCAGATCGCCCGCCAGCGCCGTGATCGCCTTGATCCGCTCCGCCACCGGGGGGTGCGATCCGCCTTCATGGTCGCACGGGCCATCGAACAACAGCCCTTCGACATCGTGGCTGCCGCGAAACCGTCCGCGTCCGCCGACCTTGCGCAAGGCGCTCAGCAAGGCATCGGGGAAATGGGTCGCGCGGATCGCTTCGCCATCGGCGATATGGTCGCGGCCGAGCTTGATCCCGCGCCGGGCATAGCGCGCTAGCTGCATCGCCAGCATCGTCGCGGTGCTGCCCGCGAGCAGGATGAGCATCATCGGCGGCAGGAACAGCGGGATGATCATTGCCCGCCAATCCTCGATCCGCAGCATATTGTGCGTCTGGAGCATCACGGCGGTGCGCATCAGCGCGTGGTTGGCGGCGAGCAGCCGTGTGTCCCCCTGGCGGATGTGCGACGCTTCGTGCGCCATCACCGCGGCGAGTTCGTCATCGTCAAGCGCATCGAGCAACCCCCGCGTCACCGCGATCAGCCCGTGGCTCGGGCCTTCGCCGACGGTGATGACATTGGGTTCGGGCACCTCGACCACGCCGAAGCGCGGGAAGCGCACGCCCAGTGCTGTGCATTGCTCCTCGGCAATCGCCACGAAGCGCGGCTCATGGGCGCGCGACACGATCCTGATTTTCAGCCGCCGCTGCACGGCGGCGGCATGGCCGCGATAGAGCGACCAGAAGATCAGCGCCGACACCCCCGCCAGCGGCAGCGCATAGCGCAAGGCATAGCCGACCGGGTTCGACAGAATCGTATATTCTTCGTCGAAGATCAGCAGGAAAATCGTCAGCGCGAACGCACCGACCAGCTCAAACGCCAGAATATAGAGCAGAAACAGCGCGGTGCGGCGCCGCTCATTGGCGCGCGCATGCGTTACATAGCCCCGCACTGCCATCACGCCGCCCTTCCGGTCAGAGGCTGATCTTCGCCGCCTCGGCAAACTCATCGCGCCGCTCGCCGAGCGAGAATTTCTCGCGCTTGGGCATCGCATCGGCGCGCGACAGCAGATTGCCGGGGAAGGCGCGGCGGACGCTGTTGAGTTCCTCGACCGCCAGATTGTAGAATTTGCGCGCGGCGGTGATGCGCTCTTCGATCCGGATCAGATCGTGGCGCAGCGTGCTGTAATGCATGGCGCTCGCCAGTTCGGGAAAGCTGTCGCCGACGGTGAACAGGTTCTGCAGCACATTGGCGACTTGGGTTTCGGTGCGGATCGCCGCTTCGCCAATGGCCTCAAGCGCATCGATGCGGGCGTGGAGCACGTCGCGGATCATGTCCTGCTCGCGTTGGGCAAAACCCCGCACGACTTCGACCAGATTGCCGATCAGCGTGCGCCGCTCGACCAGCAGCGCGTCGACATCGCCGAATGCCGCATCGGCGCGCTCGTCGAGCTTGGCGACCAGCGCATGCTGGCTGCGGATTTTCAGCCCGAGCCACGCCAGCGCGCCGATCACCAGCCAGGCCCACCAGAAATCGAGCAGGAAATTGCTGGCGCGGATCAACCGGCCTTCCAGGTCAATTGCTTCGATAAAACTCTGGTCAGGTACCGTTGCCATCATGCGCCTCCGCTGCATTGATTGCGAAACGATCTAAGTCGCATTCGCTAACATATACTTAGCTGTGGGTATCGACCGGCCGTTACGGCAGCCGGTAATGCGCCGCCAGCCGGTCAAGCGCGAGGCCCAGCACCAGCTTGCCCGAACGGACTGGCCACCCCAGCGCCTTTTCCGCCATCGGCAACCCTTCACCCGCACACACCACCCGCCACAAAATGTCGGACAGCCCCGGCCCCGCCGCCGCAACTGCCTCGTCAAAGCGGCGCTTGGCGGCGATCTGCGCAAGGCTAGGGTCGAGCGGCGCATCGGCGGCGCGGCGACCGCGCGCGACCGGCGTTGCTTCCCAGCGCATCGTCACGCGGGGGCCAAGCTGCGCGGTTTCATAATCGGCGCGGAGTCGCTCGCCCGCTTCGAACTGGCGCGCATCGACCAGCCCGCGCGAGCGCAGCCACGCCAGCGGCGATTCGGCGAGGTTGACCGTCACGCTGCGCGCCCGCCGCGCCGATCCGGCATTGTCGTTCAGCAACCCGCGATCATCAATAGTGCGTTCGGCCAGCTCGCGCATATCAGTTCCCTCTTTGTTCCGATTCGCAAACCCCCTTGCCACAAACGCGCCGATGTTGGAAAGAGAAAAAACCAGATGGGTTATAGAAAGGGACGCCAATGATCACCGCGATCCGCGAAGTGCGCCGCGCCAAGGGGCTGACGCTCGACGATGTCGCGCAAGCCTGTGTGCCGCCGACGACCGCGCAGACGATCGGGCGGCTCGAAACCGGCACCCGCACCGTCTCGGTCGGCTGGCTCAACCGCATCGCCGCCGCGCTTGGCGTCGAGGCCGCCGATCTGGTGAAGCTGCCCGAATCAACCGACATCGCGGTCGCCGCGATTCTCGACGCCAGCGGCGCCCATGCCCCGCGCCAACCCGCGAGCGTAGTGCCGCCGCGCGCTGCCGCTGGCCTCGTCGCGATTACCGTTGCCGCGAGCATCGGCGATTACCGCGCAGGCGATGAAATCTGGGCCGAACGGCTCGCCCCCGGTGATTTCGCGCGCGCGCTCAACCGCGACGTACTGGTGCCGCGCCCCGCCGGGCGCTTCGTGTTCGCGCGGCTGATCGGGCGCGAAGCACCGGGCGGCGAGGATGCGCCCGGCAAGCTCCAATTGCTCCCGCTGGGCGCCGGCGCGCGCCAGCAAGTCGTCGCCGATCCGCCCTGGATCGCGCAAGCCGTGCGGCTGGTGCGGCGGCTGTAGGTCGGAAATGGTGGGCGATGACGGGCTCGAACCGCCGACATTCTCGGTGTAAACGAGACGCTCTACCAACTGAGCTAATCG
>JAIETY010000176.1 GCA_019744885.1 Sphingomonas sp. | reverse complement strand
GATCCTATCATGCCTGTTGGCTGGGGAAAATGGCGGCGGCGAAGCAACGGCGCAGGCAATGTCTCACCGGTCGGCCCGCGCGCTTCTTGGTTGCACTGCACAAAACGCTGCCCACGCGCCTGACGATCTGGTATCGACGCCGACATGGCGGATGCTCCCCACCCCCACCCCCACCCCCACCCCCACATCGTGATCATCGGCGCGGGCTTTGGTGGGCTCGCGGCGGCGCGGGGCCTGCGGCGGCTTGACGCGCAGGTGACGATCATTGATCGCCAGAACCACCATCTGTTTCAACCGCTGCTCTATCAAGTCGCGACCGCTGGCCTCAGTCCGGCGGAGATCGCGGCGCCGATCCGCGCAATCGTGCGCCGCTACCGCAACACGCGCGTGTTGCTCGACACGGTGACGGGGGTCGATAGCGCTGCGCGCACGATCGCGCTCGAAAGCGGCACGACGCTCGACTATGATGCCTTGATCATCGCCACTGGGGCGACGCACAGCTATTTCGGGCAGGATCACTGGGCCGAATTCGCGCCCGGCATCAAGACGATCGACGATGCGATTCAGGTGCGGGCGCGTATCCTGGTCGCGATGGAGCGCGCCGAAACCGAGCGGCAGCAGATGCCCGAGACGCGCGATCAGCAGCTGACATTCGTTGTCATCGGCGGCGGCCCGACCGGCGTCGAAATGGCCGGCGCGATCGCCGAATTGACGCGCCACGCCGCCGACATGGATTTCCGCTATATCAGCCGCCAGTGCATCCGGGTGATGCTGGTCGAGGCAGGGCCGCGCCTGCTCGGCGCGTTCCCCGACGAACTGTCGACCAAGGCCCTGATCGCGCTCGAGCAATTGGGCGTCGAGGTGCGACTCAACGGTCGCGTCACCGATATCGAGGCCGACGCCGTGATGGTCGGCGATGAGCGTGTTGCCGCCGCCGCGATCATTTGGGGCGCCGGCGTGCAAGCCTCTCCCGCCGCCAAATGGCTTGGGGTCGAGGCTGACCGCGCGGGCCGCGTGATCGTTGCGTCCGATATGCAGGTCGCGGACCGGCCCGGGGTCTATGCGATCGGCGACACCGCCTCGGTCGCCGACAAGGATGGGCGCCCGGTACCCGGCGTTGCCCCTGCCGCCAAGCAACAAGGCGAGCATGTCGCGCGCGTGATCGCCGCATCAGTCAAAGGGACAAAGCATCCGGGGCCGTTTGCCTATAAGAATTACGGGAATCTTGCGACGATCGGCAGGCGGCGTGCGGTGGCCGATTTCGGCTGGACCCGGTTGAGCGGCTGGCCGGCGTGGTTCGTCTGGTCGACTGCGCACATCTTCTACCTCACCGATTTTCGCAGCCGCCTGATCGTCGGCGCGCAGTGGATATGGAGCTATGTCACCTTCGATCGCGGCGCGCGGCTCATCACCGGGATCAGCGCGGCCAAGATGCCCCACGCGGTGTGGAGCGAACGGCAGCCGAAATAACGGCACGACCGATTTTACCGCAACGATCGAGCGCGCGCGCGCATCGCGCGGCTCGCTCGATCGCTGCAACCAATCGACCCGATTAGATTAGCACTTGCCGAAGACCTTGGTCACAATGACCTGGCCGTTGAAGCTGACGGTAATTTTTACACCGGTCGGGATAAATTTACCGCAAATCGTCGCACATGCGGAAAGCTTCGCGCCGGCGGGAATCCACGAAGGAACATTAATGCATTTATTTCCAAAGATCGGAACCTTTATGCAAACCTTATGATCTTTCGTAATGACGACATCAACACAGGCTCCGAGTACCGACAATTCATTAGCTAGGTAGGAATCCTCCGCGTTAACCAAGGAAAATTCATACATCATTTCGCCGTGCGCCTTGATTGTCGCAATTGCTGCGTCAATCTTGTCCTTGTCGAACTCATGATACGTCGTCATGCTCTCTCTCCTTCACGTGAATGCCTCTTCAGGCACGGCAAAGATACATGAACAAAACTTGGATAAATTAATTGTTTGGGTCAAAATCGACGCATCTATATAATGTCGTCCGGTGGAGGATCTGGGCCATGTTCAATCATTTCAATAATGATTGTTACAGCGCAAAATCTACAATTATATCCAAAGTGGATTAAGGCGGCTTTTTAGTATTGACGCGCTTTGATCCTCGTAAACCTGCGGGCGCGCGATCGATTCGGCAATTTGCGGCTTTTTGCGGAACGGCTGCGCAGCCTTGCGTGCGTCGCGAGTCACGCTACCGCCCTGCGGCCTTGCGCGCTGCCACGCCGATCGCCGGAAAATCGGTGAAGATGCCGTCGATGCCGAAGCCAATATAGGTCCGAATCTCCGCTTCGACCCGGCCATGCGCTGCCGGATCGGTGCCGGTCCGCAAAGCGGCGGGCAGGAAGGCATTTTCGGCGCGGAAGGTCCAGGGGTGGAGCTTCAGCCCCGCCGCATGTGCATCCGCCACCAGCGACGTCTGCGGCCCCGCGCCCGTCCAGATCATGCTCTTGTTCGGGCCGATGCCATAGGCATAGGTGGCAATCGCCTTCAGCCCCGCAGGCGTCGCCATCGCGGCATAGCTGGGCGCGGCCTTGTCGGCAGGGCCGCCGCTCGTGTCCATCAGCTGGATCAACCGGATGCGCGTCATTTTGTGCAGCGCCTTGAGGTTGTTGACCTCGAACGACTGGATGAACACCGGCGCGCTCGCCGAGTCCCAGCCCGCCGCCTTGAGCTGCGCCACCAGCCGCGCTTCCATCGGATGGCCGATCGACGCGAAATAGCTGGGGTGCTTGGTTTCGGGATAGATGCCGACGCGGTGCTGCTTCGCCAGGGCGATCACTTCGGCGAGCGTTGGCACCTCGAACTGGCCGTCGAACTTGGCGTTGCCGGGGCGCAGTTGTGGCAGCCGTTCCTTGGCGCGCAGCGTCTTCAACTCCGCAAGCGTGAAATCTTCGGTGAACCAGCCGGTATGCGATTCGCCGTCGATGACCTTGGTGGTCTTGCGCGCGGCAAATTCGGGGTGCGCCGCGACATCGGTGGTGCCGGTGATGTCATTCTCGTGCCGCGCAACGAAGACATCATCCTTGGTCAGCACCAGATCGGGCTCGATGAAATCGGCGCCCTGCTCGATCGCAAGGCTGTAGGCCGCCAGCGTATGCTCGGGCCGCAGCCCGCTCGCGCCGCGATGCGCGATGACAATCGGGTGCGGGGCGGGCGGCGCTGATGACATGGCGGCACCTTGCCCGAGTGCCAGCGCCGCGACCAGTGCCCCGGCTGTTGCAAAAAACATCCGCATGGCTTGCCCTCCGCGCTTTGGTGCCCCACCTTTAGGGTCCTTCCTAACGCATGTCTTCAGGCAAAAAGGGGCGCCGCATGCACTTCACGATCAACGGCACGGTGCATCAGGCCGAGGCCGATATTCGAACATCGCTGCTCGACCTGCTGCGCGACCATTTGGGGCTTTCGGGGACCAAAAAGGGCTGCGATCATGGCCAGTGCGGGGCGTGCACGGTGCTGGTCAACGGACGGCGGATCAATGCCTGTCTGACGCTCGCGGTGATGCACGAAGGCGATGTGATCACCACGATCGAGGGCCTCGCCGATGGCGACACGCTCCACCCGATGCAGGCGGCGTTTGTGAAGCACGACGGCTTCCAGTGCGGTTACTGCACGCCGGGCCAGATCATGTCGGCAGTCGGGATGCTCGACGAGATCAAGGCGGGCATGCCGAGCCATGTCAGCGACTCGCTCGATACACTTGAACTCACCGACGACGAGATTTCGGAGCGGATGAGCGGCAATCTCTGCCGCTGTTCGGCCTATCCCAATATTGTCGACGCAATCAGGGAAGTGTCCGGGATTGCGCCCTCGGGTGGCGAGGTGGCTGACGCATGAAGACGTTCAGCTACACCCGCGCCGACAGCCCCGAAGCCGCCGTTGCCGCGATCGGTGACGGCGCGAAATTCATCGCGGGCGGCACCAATTTGCTCGACCTGATGAAGCTTCAGATCGAAGCGCCCGACGCCCTGGTCGACATCAGCCGCCTCGATCTGGCGCAGGTCGAGGATCATGACGGCGGCGTGCGGATCGGCGCGCTGGTGCCGAACAGCGATCTCGCCGCGCATCCGCTGATCCGCGCGCACTACCCGCTGCTGACCCGCGCGCTGCTGTCGGGCGCATCAGCCCAGCTCCGCAACAAGGCGACGACCGGAGGCAATCTGCTCCAGCGCACCCGCTGCTATTATTTCTATGACACCGCCGCACCGTGCAACAAGCGAGCGCCCGGATCGGGCTGCAATGCGCAAGGCGGGTTCAACCGCATCCACGCGATCCTTGGCGCGAGCGAGCACTGCATCGCCACGCACCCAAGCGACATGGCGGTGGCGATGCGCGCCCTCGACGCGGTGGTGGTGACGCTCCAGCCCGGCGGCGACCGGCGGCGGATCGCGCTCGGCGACCTCTACCGCCTGCCCGGCGACACGCCGCAGATCGAAACCAGCCTCGCGCCCGGTGAGCTGATCACCCATATCGAATTGCCCGCGCCGCCCCCCGGCAAGCAACTTTACCGCAAGGTCCGCGACCGTGCGTCCTATGCGTTCGCGGTTGTCTCGGTGGCGGCGGTGATCGCGGTCGAGGACGGCGCGATCACCTCAGCGCGGCTTGCGTTCGGGGGGCTTGCCCCGGTGCCGTGGCGCGATGCTGCGGTCGAGGCGGCGCTGGTCGGCCAACCGGCGTCGACCGCGCGCTTCGAGGCCGCCGCCGATGCGCTGCTGAAGGATGCGCGCGGGCAAGGCCATAACGACTTCAAGATCCCGCTGGTGCGCCGCACGCTGATCGCGGCGCTCCGCGACCTGACGGAGGCAGCGCGATGACCGAATACACGATGGACGCCGATTTCGGCCCCTCGGCGCTGTCGCGCGGCGTGCAGGGGCTGCTCGGCAAGGGCATCGACCGGATTGACGGCGTCGCCAAGGTGACAGGCGCCGCGCTCTACGCCGCCGAACAGGTGCCGCAGGGCAAGATGGCTTATGGCTATGCGATCACCGCGACGGTTGCAGTCGGCGCGGTGCGCTCGATCGACACCAAGGCCGCCGAAGCGATGCCCGGCGTGCTCGCGGTCATCACCGACGATCCGCGCTTGCCGAGCGAATCGCACATCATCCGCGCGACCCAGCATCCGCGCCATGACGGCACGCTCGAAAGCTATGGCCAGATCATTGGCCTCGTCGTCGCCGACAGTTTCGAAGCCGCGCGCGCCGCAGCCCAAGCCGTGCGCGTCGATTATGTCCAGGTAAAGGGCCAGTTCGACACGCTCGCCAACCAGGCGAGCGCGCAGGACCCGCACAAGGGCGCGATGCTGCCCAATATTGTGATCGGCGATGTCGACGCGGCGCTCGAAGCCGCTGACGTGACGCTCGATGTCACTTATTCGACGCCCTATCAGGTCCATGCCGCGATGGAGCCGCACGCGGCGATCGCCGACTGGGATGACGACCGGCTGACGCTCTACGGCTCGATCCAGATCATGCGCGGTTTCACGCCGGTGCTCGCCAATTCGCTCGGCATTCCGGTCGAGAATATCCATGTCTTGTCGCCCTATATCGGCGGCGGTTTCGGCGGGAAGATCGGCGGGCCGGAAACCGTGCTGGCGGCGATTGCCGCGCAGAAAGTCGGCCGCCCGGTGAAAGTCGCGCTGACCCGGCAGCAGTTGTTCCATTCAATCTATGGCCGCGCCGACACGCATCAGCGCATCCGCCTCGCCGCTGGCCCCGACGGCAAGCTGACGGCAATGGCGCAGGACAGCGTCACCAGCCAGAAAACGGGGCTGAATTTCTTTGAACCCGTCGCGCTCGGCGCGCTGTCGCTTTACGCCGCGCCCGCGCGCAGCTTCACGACCAAGATCGTCAAGATCAACGTCACCGCCGCCGGGGCCGTCCGCGCACCCGGCGAAGCCGTTGGCATGATGGCGCTCGAAGCGGCGATGGACGAAATGGCGGAAGCGCTCGGCATGGACCCGATCGACTTCCGCAAGGCCAATGAGCCAAACGTCGACCCGACCAGCGGCAAGCCCTTCTCCACCCGCCGTCTGATCGATTGCTATGACGAAGGCGCGAGGCGCTTCGGCTGGGACCAGCGCATCGCCACGCCGGGCCAGCGGCGCGAGGGCGAATGGCTGATCGGGCTCGGCATGGCGACGGCGGCGCGCGTGAACTTCCTCGCCGACAGTTTCGCTCGGGTACGGCTGACGCCCGCAGGCGTGGCCGAAATCGAAACCGACATGACCGACATCGGCACGGGGACTTACACCATCCTCGCGCAGATTGCGGGCGAATCGCTTGGCCTGCCGATCGAGCGCATCCGCGTGGCGCTCGGCGACTCGAACCACCCCGACGGCGCCGGATCGGGCGGGTCGTTCGGGGCGGCATCGAGCGGATCGTCGGTGATGATCGCCTGCGAGGATATCGTTGCCGAACTCGCGCTGCGGATGGGCGCCAATCCTGAAGACATGACGCTCAAGGATGGCCACGCGATTGCGGGCAACCGCCGCGTGCCGCTGTCCAAACTCGTCGGTGACGCCGCGATCGAAGCGATCGGCGCGATCCACCCCGGCACCAACAGCCGCAGCTTCAGCCAGGGCACTTATGGCGCGCAATTCGCCGAAGTCGCAGTGCATGCCGTTACCGGTGAAGTCCGCGTCCGCCGTCTGCTCGGCATCTTCGATTGCGGGCGCATCCTCAACGCCAAGACCGCGCGCAGCCAAGCGATCGGCGGGATGATCTGGGGCCTCGGCTATGCGCTCCACGAAGCCGCAATCCTCGACCCGCGCACCGGCGCTTATGTCAACCGCGATCTGGCCGAATATCACATCCCGGTGAATGCCGATGTGCCGCAGATCGAGGCCTATTTCGTCGAGGAAATCGACGAGCATGCCAGTCCCGTTGGCGCCAAAGGACTGGGTGAACTCGGTATTTCGGGGCTGGGTGCAGCGGTTACCAATGCGGTGTACAATGCTTGCGGGGTCCGGGTGCGCGACTGGCCGATGACGCTCGACCAGATTTTGCCCGGGCTGCCACCGGTCTAGGGGGCGGGACCATCAAGGATTAATCCGTTTGCCCTGAGCTCGTCGAAGGGCCGTCCTTCTTTTCCACCGGCCAAGAGAAGAAGAACGGTGCTTCGACAAGCTCAGTACGAACGGGGATAGGGAAGTAGCTAAGCATGGCCGATAACGACTCCGTCCTCACCGCCGCAGCGCAGTGGCAAGGCGCGCGGCTCGCGCTGGCCACGGTCGTGTCGACCTGGGGATCGGCCCCGCGCCCGCGCGGCAGCCATATGATCGTGCACGAGGACGGTCGCTTTGAAGGTTCGGTCTCGGGCGGCTGCGTCGAGAGCGACATCCTCGCCACCGCCGCTGCAGTGATCGCGGGCGCCCCTGCCCAACTAAAACATTACGGCGTCGCCGATGCCGCGGCTTGGGAAGTCGGGCTGCCCTGTGGTGGCGAGATCGACGTGCTCGTCCAGCCGGTGAGCGAGGCGGGGTTCGCGCCCGCCTTGTTCGATGCCATTGCCGAGGCGCGGGCTTCGGGCGCGCGGCTCAGCGTCGCCACCGACACTGCCACCGGCCAGTCGGTGATCGGCGAGCGCGAGGGCGCCTTCGTCAACCGCTATGATCCGCCGCGCCGCTTGCTGATCGTCGGCGCAGTGCAGATCGCGCAGGCGCTGAGCGGCCTAGCCCGCGAGCTTGGCATTGCCGTTACCGTCATCGACCCGCGCGCGCGCTTCCTGACCGACGAGCGCTTCCCCGGCGTGACGCTCGACGATCGCTGGCCCGACGAGGCCATCGCCGCGCGCCGCCCCGATCCGGCGACCGCAATCGTCACGCTCAGCCACGATATCAAGATCGACGACCCTGCGCTCACCGCCGCGCTCGCCAGCCCCGCTGCTTACGTCGGCGCCCTTGGCTCGCGCCGCAGCCACGCGGCAAGGCGCGAGCGGCTGGCAGCGGCAGGGGTTGCCGCAACCGCGCTCGACCGGATCGACGCACCGGTCGGCCTCGATATCGGCGCGGTCGGCCCCGCCGAAATCGCGCTGTCGATAGCGGCGGCGATGATCGCCGCTTTCAATGCCAAGGTGGCATGATCGCGCCTGATCGCACCTTGCTCGTGCTGCTGGCGGCCGGGCAATCGGTGCGTTTCGGGGATACCGACAAGCTCGCGGTCGAGTTTCTCGGTCGTCCGCTTGCGCTGCACGTCGTGACGGCGCTGGAGGACGTGCCCTTTGCCGGGCGCGCGGCGATCACCTCCGGCACGGCCGTCGATTTCGCGGCGCACGGCTATGACGTGATCGCCAATCCGGCCCCGGAAACTGGCCTGTCGGGATCGGTGCGGCTGGGGGTCGCGGCAGCGCAAGCGGCAGGCGTCGCCGCCGTGGTCTTTGCGCTGGCCGATATGCCGCGCGTCACCGCCGCGCAGATCTTCCGGCTGCTGGAGGCCGCCGACGGCCCCGATGATGTCGTCGCATCGAGCGACGGCACCCGCCCCTCGCCACCCGCGCTGTTCGCCGCGGGCCGTTTCGCCGCGCTCGCTGCGAGCACCGGCGACGAAGGTGGTCGCGCGCTGATCCGTGGCGGGCGCCACATCATCACCAGCCCCGACGAGCTGATCGACATCGACACGCCCGAGGATCTGGACCGGCTGCGCGCGCTGGTTTGAGAGGGATCGCCGCAAGCATCTCCGTTCGTCCCGAGCGAAGTCGAGGGACGGGACCGGGGCAGAGTCGCCTGTGGCCCGTGCCTCGACGTTGCTCGGCACGAACGGGTGGGGGTGGATAGGCCCTCTGGCAGCCTCAGTCCGGCTTATTCGTGCCGCAGCGCGTCGATCGGGTTCAGGCTCGCCGCACGCCGCGCCGGGAAGAAGCCGAATACCACGCCGATGATTGCCGAAATCGCAAAGGCAACGATGTTGATTTGCAGGTCGAACAGCCAGGCCACCTTGAGCAGCGGCACCAGTCCCAGAATCACCAGCTGGGCGACGACGATACCGATCACCCCGCCGATGCACGACAGCGCTATCGCTTCGATCAGGAATTGCATCAGCACTTCGCGCGCGACCGCGCCGATCGCAAGGCGGATGCCAATCTCGCGGGTGCGTTCGGTTACTGAGACCAGCATGATGTTCATGATGCCGATGCCGCCGACGATCAGGCTGATCGCCGCCACGGCGGAGACGATGCCGGTCAGCAGCGACGTCGTCTGGGTCAGCGTATCGGTGAATTGCTTGGTGTCGAAGATGAAGAAATCGTCGTCCTTGCCCTTGGTGATATTGCGGCGTTCGCGCATCAGATCGGTGATCGACGCCTGCACCTGCGCGGTCGAATAATCGGCGTTGACGCCGACCAGCATCACCCGGATGTCGCGATTGCCGGTGATGCGCCGCTGCACCGCCTTGATCGGCATGACGACAAGATCATCCTGATCGGAGCCGAAGCCCGCCTGCCCCTTGCCCTTCAGCACGCCGATCACTTCGCAGCTGATGCCCGAAATGCGCATCTGGGTGCCGATCGGGTCGGCCTCGCGGTAGAGATTGGTTTTGACGGTATTGCCGAGGATGCACACCGATTTGCCCGCAGAGAGTTCCTGCGGGGAGAATTCACGGCCCGCCGTCAGCGGCCATGGATTGACGCGGAAAAAATCATTGGTGGTGCCATTAACCGTGGTCGACCAGTTCGCACCTTCATAGATCACCGTGACCGTGGTCTGCGCTTCTTCGGCAACCGCGTTGATGCCCGCGATCTGCTTGCGCACCGCATCGACATCCTCGATCTTGAAGTCCGCCGGACGCGGCCCGCCACCGCCACGGCCAAAACCGGCACCGGGACGCACCTGCAGGATGTTGGTGCCAAGCGACGAGATCGATGCCTGCACCGCCGCCGTCGTCGCCTTGCCGAGCGTGACCATCGTCACCACGGCGGCCACGCCGATGATGATGCCAAGCGTCGTCAGGAACGACCGCAGCTTGTGCCGCGCAATCGAGCGGACCGCGAGGCTGATCGTCGTGAAAAACATCAGTGCGCTCTCGCGCCGGTCGACCCGGCTTTGCGCATGCCGGTCTCGATCCGTTCAACCAGCCCGTCCTTGAAGTGGATGATCGTATTGGCGAACGCCGCCATATCGGCTTCGTGCGTCACCATAAGCACGGTGATGCCGATCGATTTGTTGAGATCGGTCAGCAATTCCATGATTTCGAGCGAGCGCTCGGAATCGAGGTTACCGGTGGGCTCGTCGGCGAGCAGAACATCGGGGTTGGTCACCAGCGCGCGCGCAATCGCGACGCGCTGCTGCTGCCCGCCCGATAGTTCGGCAGGTGTATGATCCCACCAGGGTGCCAGGCCCACCTTGTCGAGCGCTGCCATTGCCGTCTTGCGCCGTGCCTTGCTCGAATCGCCGCGATAGAGCAGCGGCAATTCGACATTTTCGAGCGCGGTGGTGCGCGCGAGCAGATTGAATCCCTGAAACACGAAGCCGAGATATTTGCGCCGCAGCAGCGCGCGTTCGTCACGCCCGAGCGCCTCGACATGATGCCCCTTGAACACGAACGACCCGCGCGTCGGCACATCAAGGCAGCCGAGGATGTTCATCGTCGTCGATTTGCCCGACCCCGACGGCCCCATCACCGCGACGAAATCGCCCGCCAAAATGTCGAGATCGACGCCCTTCAGCGCCTGAAAGGCGGTCGGGCCGACGCCATAGGTTTTGATGACGCCGCGCATCGAGATCAGCGCC
>JAIETY010000054.1 GCA_019744885.1 Sphingomonas sp. | reverse complement strand
ATGGCGAGCGTTGACCAGTTCGACCAGTCGGCGACTGTCGACGTGGGTGTAGATTTCCGTCGTCGCGATATCGGCATGGCCGAGCATGGTCTGCAGCGCGCGCAAATCTGCACCGCCTTCAAGGAGATGGGTGGCAAAGCTATGCCGCAGCGTATGCGGGCTGACACGCTTGCGGATCCCCGCCGCCTCGGCCGCCTCGCAGACCGCGCGGTGGAGCTGCCGTGTCGAGATCGGGTCGGTGTAGCTGCGCCCCGGGAACAGCCAGCCGTGCGGCAGCAGGACACTGCGCCGCTTGCCCTCGCGCCACCACAGCCGCAGCAGCTCGAGCAGTTGCGGCGACAGCATGGCGTTGCGATCCTTGCGGCCCTTGCCCTCCTCGATACGGATCAGCATCCGCTTGCTGTCGATATCGTCGGCCTTGAGATGCGCGACCTCCGACACGCGCAGGCCAGCGCCATAGGCGACGCCCAGTGCGGCACGGTACTTGATGCCCGGCGCCGCCTCGAGCAGCCGGGCGACCTCATCGACACTCAGCACGTCGGGGAGCTTCCTGGGACGATGCGCCAGGACCAGCCGCCGCGACAGATCAGGTCGCTCAAGCGTCACGTAGAACAGGAAGCGCAGCGCCGACACCGAGCCGTTGATGACGGACTCGCTAACGCCGTGCTCGCGCTGGTGAAGCTGGAAGCGCCGCACGTCCTCAGCGGTCGCGGTATCGGGCGAGCGCCCGAGGAAAGCTGCAAAGGCGCGGACGTGGCGGACATAGTCGTGCTGCGTCCGCGCGCGCATCGCACGTATCGCCATGTCCTCGATCATGCGCTGACGCAGCGGGGTAACGGGTTGGTCTGTCGGGTGGGTTGCCATGATAAGTTCCTCTCGTTGAAGGAACTCCATCGTCCGCCACCGCCCCCTCAGGGCCAAACCTCAGCGCCGCCGCGCTACATCACCACCAACACCAATGCCGCGCAGCGGCTTCGTGCAATGGGTCGTGGCTGACGTAGAGCGGACCGGAAGGACCAGCCCAATTCCAGCCGTTCAACGTAGATTCTCGGTTTCCCGGAAATCGCTGCTCGCTTAGCAATCGAGTTCGATGGAAACTGGGCCGATTGCTGCCTGGCAGCTTGCATCAGCGGCATCGCGAAAGCAGGCATCAGCCGGGTGGTCCAAGATCGGGTAGCAGCTCGATGAAAGACGGGGGGCATGTCAGAGTCTGCCCAACCTTTGGTTCAGTCCTGCAAGCGGCCCTTCACCAACACGTCGGTCATAGCCTCGGCGATATCGGGTCGCGCGAAGCTGAAGATATAGGCGCGGCGCTGGCGGGTTGACCGATTGGGTCCAGTGAAATGCGGCACCGAATAGCCGTGCACCGTCGCAGAGCCGGCCGGTATCGGGCATTTCACTGCCGTTGAGAGATCGAGCACCGATTCCGGATCACGGATCGCGAGCAGGCGCGAGTCGTCGGTCGCTTCACCGGAGGCGACGACATGCTCGGGCATCGGTTGCCCCTGGACGCCGGGGATGAATTCCATGCAGCCCATCGTCTCATCGACATCGTCGAGCGCGAGCCAGAAGGTGATGTTGAGATTATTGGGCACCTGCGCCCCCGCCCATAGCGCGGGCATATGGGTGTAGGACATGTCCATATGCCACGGCGTGTCCTTGTCGTGACCGCCGGGCTTGTAGATCATCATCGAGAAAATGATGTCGGGGCGATCGCAGTTCAGAATCTGCGCCGCATAATCCTTGGCGCGCTCGACCGCGATATTGTCGCGAAACACCGGATGGAAACGATGGGGATTGGTGAGCTGGCGCGTTACACCGCCCAGCATCCGGTCTGTGGTCGGGCACGGGATCGATCCATCGAGCATGCCGTCATAGACCCGGCGCAGCTCGGCAATGCAGTCAACATCGGCGAGATCGTGGACCACGGCAAAGCCATCGGCGGCGAATCGTTCCGCCACCATTGCAATGTCGGCTGTCCGGTCGTCACTGCGCGCGATCGTTGCCATTACCCACTCCTGTCGAATGCAGTCCCAAGTTCGGGCAATACGCAGGTTCGTCCCATGGCAGAAGCTGCCATATTGACGCGCAAATGAGGTCGCAGCGCCCCGTCCTTGTCGGCATATGCCATGCAGGCTATCCGGATTTGCCATGGGCTGGAATGCGCTGGGTGGTATCGACAAAGGGGCTTTCTTGGCGCCGGGTGCGCCCATTCCAATCGAGGCACGGGAGCCAAACCATGCATGATCTGGTTATTCGCGGCGGTACAATTGTCGATGGTACTGGGGCCGCGCGATTCCGGGGCGATGTCGCGATCGACGATGGTGTAATCAGCACTGTCGGCGCGGTGACGGGGCGGGGCCGCGCGGAAATCGACGCCACTGGCCTGATCGTGACGCCGGGCTTTGTCGATGTGCACACTCATTATGACGGGCAAGCGACCTGGGATCCCGAACTCGCGCCGTCATCATGGCACGGCGTTACCACCGTTGTGATGGGCAATTGTGGGGTCGGTTTCGCGCCCGCTGCGCCTGACCGACACGAATGGCTGATCGCGTTGATGGAAGGGGTGGAGGACATTCCTGGATCGGCGCTCGCCGAAGGGATGACCTGGGGGTGGGAGACGTTTCCCGAATATCTCGACGTGCTTGAACGCATGCCGCGTACCGTCGATGTGGTCGCTCAGGTACCGCACGGCGCGGTGCGCGGCTATGTGATGGGTGATCGCGGCGCGCGCAACGAAGCGGCGACGCCGGATGATATCGCCGCGATGGCGGACATCGTCGAGGAAGGACTGAAGGCGGGCGCGCTCGGTTTTTCGACCAGCCGCACCGTCGTGCACCGCTCGAGCGACGGCAATGTCGTTCCCGGCACCTATGCCGCGCGTGACGAGCTGGTCGGCATCGGCCAGGCGATCAAGCGCGCCGGACACGGCGTGTTCGAGCTGGCCTCCGACCTCAACCCCTGTGCGGAGGAATTTGCGTGGATGGAGGAGGTCTCGCGCGAAACCGGCATGCCGGTCAGCTATGCGCTGATCCAGTCGAAACTTGTGCAGGCAAGCTGGCGCGAACAAATGCGCCGGACCGAGGAAGCCAATGCGCGCGGCGCCAGCATCACCGCGCAGATCGCCTTGCGTGGCACCGGCATCCTGATGAACTGGCGGGCGACCGCGCACCCCTTCCTGTTGCGGGCAAGCTGGCGGGCGATTGCTGACCGGCCGTGGGAAGAACAACTCGCCACGCTGAAAGACCCGGCGTTCAAGGCGAAGCTGCTGGCCGAACCGATCGCTCCGCCAGGCATCCGACTGAACGACATGATGAAGCAGGTGTTCGAAGAATGGGACGGCCAATATGTTCTTGGCGAACACCCTGATTACGAGCCGACCGCCGACATGACGACCGCCGCGCTTGCCGCGCGCGAAGGCCGCGATCCGGCTGATTATGCCTATGACGCGATGATGGCCGACGAAGGGCGCGGCTTCCTCTATCTGCCGATGCTCAACTATGTCGAAGGGCATCTCGACCACATCGCCGAATTGCTCCACCACAAGGATACCGTGGTTAGCCTGGCCGATGGCGGTGCGCATTGCGGATCGATCTGCGACGCGGCGAGCACCACCTTCATGCTGACCCACTGGGTGCGCGACCGGACGCGCGGCGAGCGGGTATCGCTGGAGCATGCAGTGATGCGGCTCAGTTCGCATACCGCCGACAGCTATGGGCTGGGCGACCGGGGGCGGATCGCGCCGGGGATGCTGGGCGACCTCAACCTGATCGACATGGCGGGGCTGCGTTTGTTGAAACCCTATCTTGCTTTCGATCTGCCGGCCGGGGGCAAGCGCCTGCTGCAAAAGGCGGAAGGGTATCGCGCGACGATCAAAAACGGGCAGGTGACGTTCCGTAACGGATCGCCGACGGGTGCGCGACCGGGTACGCTGGTGCGTGGGCCGCGCGTGACGGCTCGCGAAGCTGTGACCGCAGAATGACGAAGCTGGCATGAGCGCAATCGACAGTGACGATATGAAGCAGGGCTACGACCAGGTCGTGCTCGGTAGGCGCAGCATCCGTGGCTACAAGCCGGATGCGGTGCCAAGGAAGCTGATCGAAGAGATTATCGGCCTGGCGATGCGATCACCGTCGTCGATGAATGTGCAGCCGTGGAATTTCTACGTCATTACCGGCGAACCGCTGAACCGGATTCGGGCGGGCAACACCGAGCGGATGGTCGCTGGCGTGCCGCAGTCGCGTGAGTTTCGCACGGGTCAGGCGTTTGAAGGAAAGCACCGGGACCGGCAGGTCGGTGTCGCCAAGCAGCTCTTCGCCGCCATGGGGATCGAGCGCGACGACAAGGAAGCGCGGACCGATTGGGTGCTGCGCGGTTTCCGCCAGTTCGATGCGCCGGTCTGCGTGATCATCACTTATGACAAGGTGCTCGACGGCAGTGACGATACGCCGTTTGATTGCGGCGCGGTGGCGACCGCGTTGGTCAACGCCGCCTGGTCACGCGGGCTGGGCGCGGTGATCAACAGCCAGGGGATCATGCAATCACCCGTGGTGCGCGAACATGCCGGGATTGCCGACGATCAGGTCATCATGAAAAGTATCGCGCTCGGCTGGCCCGATGATGATTTCCCGGCCAATGCCGTGGTGTCCGAGCGCAAGTCGGTCGAAGAGGCCGCCGTGTTTGTGGGTTTCGACGACTAGCGAGCTTTGGGCACATAGCGAGGTTACGCGGTGGCACTCGATCCCTTCATTCGCGACACGATCGTCCTGCCCGCCGTTTGCGCGCCGATGTTCCTGATCAGCAACCCGGCGATGGTGACGGCGGCGTGCAAGGCTGGGATTGTCGGCGCGCTTCCCCGGCATAATACGCGCAGTTTCGAGCTGTTCGAAGCGTGGCTGGCGCAGATAAGCGGCGATCTCGATCGTTTCGCTGGGGATAACCCGGGCGCGCGGGTTGGGCCGGTGGCGATCAACCTGCCGACGCGGATGGAGCCGGCCGAATTGGCTCGCCATCTCGATGCGTGCGAGCGCCACGGCGTGCGGCTGATCATCAGCGCGGTCGGCAATCCGGCCGAGCTGACGCAAGCGGTGCATGATCGAGGCATGACGATCTTCCACGATGTCACCAGCTTCCGTTTTGCCGAAAAGGCGATTGCCGCCGGGGTCGACGGGTTGACCTGTGTCGGGGCGGGTGGTGGTGGCCATTCGGGTACCATCGGCCATTTTGCGCTAATCCCGCGCATTCGGCGGATTTTCACCGGCACGCTGCTCATGGCCGGGTCGATATCGACGGGAGCAGCCATCCGCGCGGCGGAGATATTGGGCGCCGACCTTGCCTATATGGGCACCCGGTTCATCGCGACGCGCGAAGCGGCGGTCGATCCCGATTACGCCCGGATGCTGGTTGAGTGCCATTCCGAAGATCTGATGTTCACGCCCGATATCGCCGGAGTCGCTGCAAACTGGCTGGTCCCCTCGATGGAGCGGCTGGGCCTCGATCCCGCGAACCTGCCGCGCCCGGCGACCAAGGGCATGGGGCACGACCATCTGCCGCCCGAGGTAAAACCGTGGAGCAATTTGTGGTCGGCGGGGCAGGGGATCGACCTGATCGACGACCTGCCGAGTTTGGCCGACCTCGTCACGCGCCTGCGCGAGGAATATGTCGCTGCCTGTGACACGGCGAGCTTTGCTGATGTCGCGCGGCTGGTCGATGGGGCACTGGACGCCGCCAACTCGCAATGATGCCGATCCCCGTCGAACAGTGATGATCGGGATTTATGCCTTCCAGTGGCGCGCCAGCCAGCGGATCGTATCCGCGCGCGCCTCGACATCCTCGGGCGCATCGGCTCCCAGCATCGCGAACCCGCCATGCGGCATCGCTTCGCCGACATAAAGATCGGCCTCGACACCCGCCTTGCGCAGCGCCGCGTGCATGCGGACCGAATCGGAAAGCAACTGGTCGCGCGTGCCCGTCCGAATATAGGTCGGGGGAAAGCCGCGCGACAAATCCCCGAACAGGGGCGAGACATGAGGGTTACGGGGGTCGGCATTGCGGCAATACAGCGCCGTCTCATCGCCAAGACCGCGCAGTACGACATCGACGCCGTCGTTGACCGCCCAGCTGTCGCTCGCCAGCGTCAGGTCAACCGCCGGGGTATTCAGAAACAGCGCGCACGGGGGCGGTAGGCCTTCGTCGCGTGCCCGTAGCAACATCGCCGACGCCAGGTTGGCGCCCGCTGAATCGCCCGTCAGCAGGATCGATGCCGGATCATGCTCCTCCAGCAGCGCGCGATAGGTGGCGAGGCAATCTTCCAGCGCTGCTGGAAATGGGTGGTCGGGCGTGGTGCGATAATCGGGCGCGTAGACCGTACCGCCATAGTGAAGCGCGCTGATGGCGGCGGGCAGGGCGGTACAGCGCCCACCGGCATAGGCCCAACCCCCGCCGTGCAGGTGCAGGTTGATCTTGCGATGATCACTTGGCGAAACGTCGGCATGCCGAACGACATAGACGTCGGTCGTGCCGACCTGCCGTGTTTCGACATGAAAGAGCGGCGATGCCATGATCTTATCGACAAAGGCCAAAATGCGCCCGTTGAATCTCGCAACATGCGCGCGCCATGCGTCGATGTCGTCAATTGGCGGGCTCGGCGTTCGTTCGCGTATTGCGCCAAGCGCAAGGGCAGCGCGCGCCTGCGGACTGATGCTCATTGGCGGCGGGATTGTCCGGGCGGGAAGCTGCACCGGCGTATCGTCAGTGGCGTCGCTCATGCGTCGCTCGTCGCCAGGCCATAAGCGGCCAAGGCTTCGGCACTGTCTGGCCCATCGACCAGCCGCGGCACGGCCTCGAGCACCATGCAGGACCGGGTCTGCGCATCATAGACTGGCCAATGCGGCAGCGCGGGCGAATTGGGATTGCCGCTGCGCATGAAAGTGACCAGCACCCCCGACCACATCGCCGCGATTGCCCGGTTTTCTGCGGTGTTCTGATAGAAGGCGCGCCACTCGCCCTCCTCGATGTCGCCAACGGCATCGAACGCGAAGGTCACGTCGGCGCCGTGGGTCGGCCCGTGTTCATGCTCGGTCGGCACCGCGAAGGTATAGACCCAGGCGGGCGTGCCGCCATCGGTCGAGGCTTGCGCCGCGCGGAGCGTGAAGGCGCGAAAATAATCGAACCACATTTGGTTCATGCGGTCGGCGGGCGTGCCATCCTCGGTCATCTTGTCGAGATAGGCGGTGTAGCGCGCGGCATCGCCGCCACCGGCATTGGCGACCAGCCCGGCCTCGATCATGCTGAAGATGGCCGGGTTATCCCCCATCGCCGCGGTCAGCATGTTGCCCTCCTGCAGCACGCAGCCGACGAGGAGGGGCACGGGATTGACCTGCTCGCGGATCGCGTCAGGGATCGATTTGACGATGATCGTGCCGTCGATGCATGCGGCGCTGCCGATGCCGCCATTGGCTTGGAAATCATAGAGTTCCTGCGCCGACATCGCCTTCAGATGATCGAGGAAGGCGCGCTCTTCCATTTGCAGATGGGCAGCGCACGGCGTGACGATATCGGGCGCCGATGCGCTCACCTCCAGCGGGCTGATCGCGATTGCCTTGTGGAACAGACCCGCAGCACCGGGGGCCGCAAGCAAAGCAAGCACCGCGCCCGCGCCGGCACTCCCCCCGCAGATCGTGATGTTGGCCGGATCGCCGCCATAGTCGCCGATATTGTCCGTGACCCAGCGGATTGCGGCGATCTGATCCTGGAAGCCCAGGCTGACGCTGCCGGCATATTCCGGGCCGAAGCGGCTGAGATCGAGAAAGCCGAATAGCCCGAGCCGGTAGTTGATGCAGACCACGACGACGTCGTGATGTTCGACAAAGCTGATCGGATCGAAATCATTGGCGGATCCCAGCGTGAAGCCCCCGCCATGGATCCACACCATCACCGGTCGCTTTTTGTCATCGGCGGCGGGCGTGTGGACGTTAAGGTAGAGCATGTCCTCGCTCAGCGCGCCCGGAATGCCACCCTTGGGCATCAATTCAGGGGGAAAAGGGGCCTGGAATGCGCGGTTGGGGTGCTTGGTCGCGTCGAGCGTGCCAGACCACGCAGCGGGCGGGGCAGGAGGCATCCAGCGCAACGACCCAACCGGTGGCGCGGCGTAGGGGATCGCCAGGAAAGACGATGACCTTTCGCGGCCGACGCCGTCAATGGCCCCAAGTCGAGTCTGCCTCACCGTCATCGAATCACCCCATCAGTACACCAGAGGACTTGCCTGCGATCGAGAGTTTTGCCCTGGTGACTGCTCGATCGATGCAATTGTCAGAGCTTTCTTCGGATCGCCAACGCGCAACGTCCCAAAAAAATAAAGGGGAAGCGGTGCCCATATAGCCCCGCTTCCCCACAAATTGGGAGTTCAGAAATTGAAGCTGCCGCGCAGGCCAACGGTCCGCGGGCGTGTAACGTTGAAATACTGGAACGGCTGGCCGCTGGTGAGAACCGCATCGACGCGCTGGGTCGCGGCGACCGTGTTGGTCACATTGTCCGCAAATGCCGTCAGCGCAAAGCCGTTCTTGAACTGAAAACCGGCGCGCAGATCAACCATATGATATTCTGCAAGCGGGAACGGATTGCCAATCGCTGCCGGTCGATCACCGATATAGCGATAAGTGATATTGGCGATCAGCTTGATGTCGTTTGTCAGTTGGCTGTTCCAATCGCCGAGGAAGCTGAAGGCGTGCTTTGGCGTACCTGGCAGCGAATCCCCCGGCCGGCCTGGCGGGTTGCTGAACCCTGGTATGGGCGATGTCGATGCCCTGACCAGCGTGGCGTCGGTAAAGGCGTAGTTGGCCGACACCGTCAAATTCCTGGATGCTTTGAAACTAGCCTCCGCCTCAATGCCATAAATCCGCGCGGTGCCCGCGTTGATGACTGCGGCAGGGAATGGCGACACCAGTTGCACCGCCGACAGCTGGATGTTGCTCCAATCAATCCGATACGCCGCCAGGTTGAAGATCAGCCGATTGTTAAAAGCCTGGGTTTTGGCACCGATTTCGTAGTTGATCAGATCATCTGACCGGTAGTTGGTATCGGGAATCGTTGGCCTCGCCTGGGCGTTGCCTGGATTGAACCCGCCCGGCCGGTAACCCGTGGCCACCTGACCATAGAACAGGACGCTGGGGTTGAGCCGGTAATAGATATTGCCCTTGTAGGTATTGATTGATTCGCGCTGTGCTTGATTGACGTTAAGCAATGCAGTGCGACCGATAAGCCCATCGAGAGTCCCAGCGGCTCTTACCCAACGATAGTTATTGTCAACATTCGAACGGCGGAAGCCACCCGTCAGCTTTAGTCGCTTTGTCAGGTTGAATGTGACTTCACCAAATCCGGCAACTTCTCTATAATTCAGCTGCCTGCCTGAATCGAGCGTCACATCGCCAGGGCGAATGAGCAGTCGGAAGAACGGTTCAAATGCCCCGTCGAGCAAGTCGAACGTAATCCCGGACTGAACGGCTCGAGTAATGATCGTGCCACCTGAATTTTCGTAATACAGACCTACGTTCCAGTCGATAAACTTGTCTTCCCAGTTCGATGAGAGTCGGAATTCGACCGTAGTTGTTGAATTGTCGCCAGTCGTCGTGTTGTTTGAATAGGATTCGGTACGACCGACAAGCTCGACGGCCTCAAACCTTGATCTTGAAAAGACATTTTTCTGACCGACAATGACATTCGCGTCAAAGCCGTCAAAGGCGTAGCGGATGTCGCCGGTAACCAGCCATGCGCGTTCAAAGGAGGGCTGGAGGTGCTCAGTTTCGAGCCGGTCGAGGCTTAATGGCCGCAAATCGACCGGGAAGCCGCGCCGTGTCGTCAGGCCTGGGGTGTAGGTGGACGAGATCAACTGGTTCGAACCCAGGTCAACGCTGTGATACAGGCCGGTGACATCG
This sequence comes from Sphingomonas sp., assembly GCA_019744885.1. GTDB lineage: Bacteria > Pseudomonadota > Alphaproteobacteria > Sphingomonadales > Sphingomonadaceae > Sphingomonas. The sequence goes on along the minus strand of JAIETY010000054.1, from coordinate 836 downwards.
ATCGTCAGCCGGTCGGTCGGTTTCCAGCGTAGTGCTGCGCGCCCGCCATAGGTGTTTTCGACATTGGCGTCCCGGACCCGCGACGTGCCGACCACATCGATGAACCCGCTGTTGCGATAACCATAGCCCGCAAACCGGAGCGCCAGCGTTTCCGTAACCGGAACGTTCAGAAAGCCGTCGCCGCCATAATTGACGCCGCCATTTTCGGTGCCCGACACATAGCTGTTGATCCCGCCATAGGTCTTGGTCGAATCGGGCTTGTTGGCGATGTAGCGCACCACGCCGCCAAGCGAGCTCTGGCCATATAGCGTGCCCTGTGGCCCTTTCAGCACTTCGATCCGCTGCAAATCGACAAAGCGATAGTCAGGCGTCTTCTGGATCGTGCTCGTCACGGGCAACTGATCAAGATAGACCGACGTCGTCGAATTCTGGATGACGTCGGTTTGCGTTGCCGTGCTGGTCGACGTGCCGACGCCGCGGATGGTGATTTCGTTGGTGCCAGGTTCGCTGTTGAGCAGGCTGACGCCGGGGATCAGGGTGGCCGCAGCGCTTATTGACAACAGGCCGCGCGCTTCGAGCTGCTTGCCGGTAATCGCGGTTACGGGCAGCGGCGTATCTTGCAATTCGGAGTCGCGGCGCGATGCCGTGACGACGACGTCACTCTCGTTTGTCTCACGCGCCTGCGCGGCGCTTGCCTTTGGATCGCTTTTAGCGCCGGATGCGGGCGCGGATTGGGCCGCTGCTTGCTGGCCGGTAAAAGTTGCCACGATTGCCATGGCACTCAGCGCATATCTGATCTTCATCAGTCATCCCCCTTACGGTGCCGTCTGCGGCGG
>JAIETY010000099.1 GCA_019744885.1 Sphingomonas sp. | reverse complement strand
ACCCCCACCGTAATCGCCGCGTCCCCCAGATTGAAGACCAAAAACGGGCTCCAGTCGCCGAAGTGGAGATTTGCAAAGTCGACGACATAACCCAGCCGCGCGCGATCAAAAATGTTGCCGAGCGCGCCGCCGAGCACGAGCCCAAGCGCAATCTGGTCGCCGCGCTTGGGCTCGCGCGCCATCCAGACGAGGATGCTGGCAGCGATCGCGCCGGTCATCGCGACCAGCGCCCAGCGAACCACCGATTCGCGGCACGCGAAGCCAATGGCTGTGTCGGCCGGCAGGCACTGGGAAAAATGATTGAGCAGCCAGTTCGCGATCCCGCTGTCGGCGCGCAGCAAGCTCAGCGAAATGCCGTGATTTTCGACATACTGGACCTTGAAGATGGGCAAGATTTCCCGCGCGGGCAAGCCTTCGGAATTGAGCGCGAGCGGGCCAGTGACATACCATTTGGTCAGCTGGTCGAACGCAAAGGCGATGGCGGCAGTGAGCAGGCCGAAGACGGGGAGCTTCATGCGACCACCTCGGTGCAACGATCACACAGCGCGCCGTCCTCAGTCACTTCGGGCAGCAACCGCCAACAGCGACCGCATTTGTGGAAGGCTGTCGGCGTCACGCTGACCCCCGCGCCCTGCGTGACGCTCGCCACGATGAACAGCTCGGCGAGCAGATCGGCGGGGAGCGGCAGCGCGGGCACGGTGACTTCGGCATCCATGCTGGTCTTGACCAGCTTGTCGCGCCGCAGCGGCTCGATCGCTTCGTTGACCTGGGTGCGCAGTGCGCGGACTTCGGCCCACACCGTCGCGTCGGCCTCGGCGTTCTCAAGCACTGGCCACTCCAGCAAATGCACGCTTTCGCTATCGGGATAGCGCGTCTGCCAGACTTCTTCCGCCGTGAAGACCAGCACCGGGGCGGCATAGCGGATCAGCGCGTGGAACATCGTGTCGAACACCGTGCGGCACGCGCGGCGCTTCAGGCTCCCCGGCGCGTCGCAATAGAGCGAGTCCTTGCGGATATCGAAATAGAAGGCCGACAGATCATTGTTGGCGAAATCGCTCAGCAGCCGTGTGTAGCTATTGAAGTCGAAGTCGCTCACCGCCGTGCGCAGCTTGGCATCAAGCTCGGCGAGCAGGTGGAGCATGTAGCGCTCCAGCTCGGGCATTTCCGCCACCGCCACCCGCTCGGCCTCGTCAAACCCCGCCAGCGCGCCGAGCAGATAGCGGAAGCTGTTGCGCAGCTTGCGATACTGGTCGGCCACGCCTTTCAGGATTTCCTCGCCGATGCGGTGATCCTCGGTGAAATCGACCGACAGCGCCCAGAGCCGCAGGATGTCCGCGCCATAATCGCGCATCAGATCGAGCGGGTTGATCGTGTTGCCGAGCGACTTGGACATTTTCATGCCCTTTTGGTCCATCGTGAAGCCGTGCGTCAGCACCGTGTTGTAGGGCGCGCGCCCGCGCGTGCCGCACGATTCGAGCAGCGACGACTGGAACCAGCCGCGATGCTGGTCGCTGCCTTCGAGATAGAGATCGGCCGGCCATTGCAGATCGGGCCAGCGGCCGGACTCCAGCACAAAGGCGTGGGTGCAACCGCTGTCGAACCACACATCTAGAATGTCGGTGACACGCTCATAATCGTCGGCGGCATATTCATTGCCGAGATATTCCTGCGCGCGCGCTTCGGACCACGCATCGACGCCGCCTTCGCGCACCGCGGCGATGATCCGCGCGTTGACGGCCGGGTCGCAGAGATATTTGCCGGTCTTGCGATCGACGAAGAGCGTGATCGGCACGCCCCAGGCACGCTGGCGCGAGAGCACCCAATCGGGCCGCCCCTCAACCATCGATCCGAGCCGGTTGCGGCCCTTTTCGGGGATGAAGCGGGTTGCGGCGATGGCGGTCAGGGCGCGGTGGCGGAGGGTGTCGCTTGGGGCCTGTCCCTCGACTTCGCTCGGGACGAGCGGTGGTTGTGTTTCTGAGTTCTCAACACCGTTCGTGTCGAGCGAAGTCGAGACACGGGCCGCAAGCCCACCCGCTCCGCCAAGATCCCTATCCATCGACACAAACCACTGCGGCGTACAGCGATAGATCACTTTGGCTTTCGACCGCCACGAATGCGGATAGCTGTGCTGGAAGTCATCGCTCGCCGCGAGCAGCGCGCCCGCCGCGCGCAGGTCCGAACAGATCGGGCCGTCGGCGCTGACGAACTTCTTGTTGATGACGCTCCCCTGGCCCCCCAGCCAAGCCCAATCATCGCGGTATATGCCCGCCGCATCGACCGCGAAGACCGGATCGATGCCATAAGCCTTGCACAGCGCGAAATCGTCCTCGCCGTGGTCTGGCGCCATATGGACGAGCCCGGTGCCCGCATCGGTGGTGACGAAATCGCCAGACAGGAACGGGCGGGGCCGCAGGAAGAATTCGGCGAGGGGGGATGTTGCGTCAATGTTCAGCCCAGCACTCTCCCCACCGTCCACGTCGCCCCGGACTTGATCCGGGGCAAGGCTGCCTTGCCCGCCGCCAGAAGAAGAAGCTGGACCCCGGCTTTCGCCGGGGTGACGGAAGTATTTTGCCATCGGGTGGCGCGCGGTGGCACCGGCGAGATCGGAGCCTTTGCCCGCCCAGAGCTCAGTGAACTCAACCATTACATCGTGCGGCTGATTCTCGTCTGTTAACGTCCGGCTGATGCGTGCAGCAAACTCCCCAAGCAGAGTGGAGTCTCTAGCAACCAAAAACTTGTGGCGATTCCATTTCTCGAAGCGCCGCAAATCATATGGATGCGAAGTCTGAATGCGATGGACTGTGTCGATCTGGAATAGTCCATACTCAACCTCCGGCCCATAAGCCAAAGCCTGGTTCACCGGGATCGTCCACGGGGTCGTCGTCCAGATCACCGCATGCGCGCCGACCAGTTCGGGCGCGTTCGGCGCCTCGACAATCTCGAACGCCACGTCGATCTGGGTCGAGGTGATGTCCTCATATTCGATCTCGGCTTCCGCCAGCGCGGTCTTTTCGACCGGCGACCACATTACCGGCTTGGCGCCGCGATAGAGCTGGTCGCTTTCGGCGAATTTCATCAGTTCCGACACGATCGTCGCTTCGGCCTGGAAATCCATCGTCAGATAGGGGTGATCCCAATCGGCATTGATGCCGAGCCGCTTCAGCTGTTCGCGCTGGATGTCGACCCATTTCTGCGCATAGGCCCGGCATTCGGCGCGGAACTCGACCGGGTCGACCTCGTCCTTGTTGCGCTTCTTCTTGCGATACTCCTCCTCGACCTTCCATTCGATCGGCAGGCCGTGGCAATCCCAGCCGGGCACATAGGGCGCATCCTTGCCCAGCAGGGTCTGGGTGCGCACCACCATGTCCTTCAGGATATGGTTGAGCGCATGGCCGATGTGCATGTCGCCATTGGCATAGGGCGGGCCGTCGTGGAAAATGAACTTTTCGCGACCCCGGCGCGCATCGCGCAGGCGATCGTAGAGCTTGGCTTCCTGCCACTTCGCCAGAATGCCGGGCTCCTTCTGGGGGAGGCCCGCCTTCATCGGAAAGTCGGTCTTCGGCAGGAAGACGGTGTCGCGCCAGTCCTTCGGCGTATCGGTTGTGTCGCTCATGGGGGGCAGGCCTTATCGCGTTGCAAGCCGTTCGTCACGCCTGTCGCGTTGCGGTGCGTCATCCGGCTTGAGATTGGGGAAAAGCAATGTAGGGAGCGAAATGATCGAGCAAGCGGGGACGATATGACGGGTGGACTGATTCTGGCGGCATTGGCACTGGGCAGCGCGGACGTGCCCGAAGCGACAGCCCCTTCGCCCGAGGCCGCCGAGGTGACGGCGGAAGCGCAGGACAAGCCCGCGCCACCCCCACCGCCGCGCAAGCCGGCCCCGCTCAGCTTCGGCCCCTATCCGCCCGGCTGGCAGATTGATTTCGGCCCCGGCCTGCTCGCCGTCCCCGAATTCCCGGGCAGCAACGGCTTACGCATCCTGCCGATTCCGCAGCTCGACATCCGTTACAAGAATCAATTCTTCGCCTCGGTGCAGACCGGCATTGGCTATAATCTGATCAACACGCGCCGCTTCCGCGCCGGGCCGATCCTGCGCCCCGAATTCGGGCGGACGACGCGCGACATTGCGGTGTTTCCGGGGCTGCGGCGGATCAACTTCACGGTCGAAGCGGGCGGGTTCGTGGCGTACCAGCCGTCGCTGTTCACGACGCTCCAGCTCGAAGTGCGCAAGGCGGTCAGCGGCCACAACGGCACGCTCGCCGATCTGTCGCTCCGCAAGGTCGCGCTGAAGGGCAAATGGACGCTCGGCTATGGCGGCCGCATCCGCTTCGCCGACGCGACCTATTTCCGCAATTATTATGGCGTCACGCCTGCCGCCGCGCTGACCAGTGGCTTGCGTGCTTACCAGCCGGGCGCGGGGCTGAACGATGTCGGCGTGTCGGGCTTCGTGTCGCGGCGGCTGGGCGGCAAGTGGAATGCGACGGTGTTCGCCAGCTACAGTCGACTGATCGACCAGGCGGCTGCCTCGCCGATCACCACCAGCCGCTTCGGCAGCCGCAACCAAGTGTCGATCGGTGCCGCGCTGGGTTATCGGTTTCGATTCGATTGAGCGGCGGGCTGGCCGAGAAGAAGAAGGCTTTCACGCGAAGGGCGCGAAGTTTCGCGCCTTCGCGTGACCTCAATCCCCCGCCAGCACCACGCGCGCCGCCCGGCAATCGGCATCCATCTGCGCCACCAGCGCCTCCAGCCCGTCGAACTTCGCCTCGGCGCGCAGATAGTCGATCAGCGCGACTTCGATCGTCCGCCCGTAAAGGTCCTCGGCAAAATCGAAGAGATAGGCCTCAAGCAATTCCTTCGGCGGGTCGAAGCTCGGGCGGATGCCGAGATTGGCGGCGCCGTCGACCACCCGCCCGTCATCGAGCCGCACCCGCACGGCGTAAATGCCATAGGCAGGCCGCAGGTAATTGCCGAGTGCCACATTCGCCGTGGGGTAGCCGATCGTGCGGCCGAGCTTGTCGCCGTGCTGCACCACGCCCTCGATCGCGAAAGGTCGCGTGAGGAGTTTCGCCGCCCCGACCGGGTCGCCGCTTTTGAGCAGATCGCGGATGCGGCTCGACGACACCGCCTCGCCGCCTGCCGCGACCGCGCACACCGTATCGACGCTGAAGCCGTGGGCGGCGCCGAGCGCGGCCAGCACCACGACATTGCCGCCGCGCGCCTTGCCGAAAGTGAAGTCATCGCCCGTCACCACGCCCGCAACGCCCAGCCGATCGACCAGCCGCTCCGCAACGAAATCCTCCGCCGTCAGCCCGGCGAGCGCGGCGTCGAAGTGGAAAACGACCATCCCGTCCGCACCCGCATCCGCAAACAGCCGCGCGCGCTGGTCAAGCGTCGTCAAGCGGAAGGGCGCGGCTTCGGGCTTGAAGAAGCGCACCGGATGCGGATCGAAGGTCGCGACGAGCAGTGGACGCCCCTCGGCGCGCGCCCGCTCGCGCGCGCGCCCGACGACCGCCTGATGGCCCAGGTGAAAGCCGTCGAAATTGCCAAGCGCCACGATGCCGCCGCGCAAAGCCTCGGGCACCCCGGCACCCCCGTCAAGGCGCTCCATAGCCACGGGCTATAGGGGGGCGAGCGTCACGAAGCTATAGGCCGGGCGTTCCCCCTCAGCGGCAAAATCCTCGCGCGCGATCTCGCCCCAGCCGGTGAACGGCGGGACGATCGCGTCGCCCGGTGGCGTGATGTGGACTTCGGTCAATTCGATCCGGGTCGCGCGCGGCAGAAATAGCGCATAGACCTCCGCGCCGCCGATCACCGCCGCTGGGCCGCCGCAGAGCGCCAGCGCGCTGTCCGGATCATGCGCTGGCTCCGCACCTGCCGCGCGCCAATCCGGACAGCGCGTGAGGACGATATGGCGCCTTCCCGGCAGCGGCTTCGGAAAGCTCTCGAAAGTCTTGCGGCCCATGATCATCGGCAGGCCCATCGTCATCGCCTTGAACCGCTTCATGTCGGCGGGCAAACGCCAGGGGATTTTGCCGTCGGCGCCGATCACGCCATTATCGGCGCGGGCGAGGAAGAAAGTGATCACACCGCCACCGGTGCCTTGATGTGCGGATCGGCGACATAATCGTGGATCGCGAAATCCTCATACTCATACCCGTCGATCGCGTCGGGCCGCCGCAGGATTTCGAGGCGCGGCAGCGGCCCCGGCGTGCGCGTCAGTTGCAGCCGTGCTTGCTCGAGATGGTTCAGGTACAAATGGCAATCGCCGCCGGTCCAGATGAAGTCGCCCGCTTCCAGCCCGCATTGATCGGCAAGGATATGCGTCAGCAGCGCATAGCTGGCGATATTGAACGGCACGCCAAGGAAGACGTCGGCCGAGCGCTGGTACAACTGAAGCGATAGCTTGCCGTTCGCGACATGCGTCTGGAACAGGCAGTGGCAGGGCGCGAGCGCCATCCGCGGCAGGTCCGCCGGATTCCACGCCGACACGATCTGGCGCCGCGACGATGGCGTCTCGCGAATCTGGCGGATCAGTTCGGCGATCTGGTCGACATGGCCGCCGTCGGGGGTTTCCCAGTCGCGCCACTGCTTGCCGTATACGGGGCCAAGCTCACCCGCCTCATCAGCCCATTCGTCCCAGATGCTGACTTTGCGGTCGCGCAGCCAGCCGACATTGGTCTCGCCGCGCAGGAACCAGAGCAATTCGATGATGATCGAGCGCAAGTGCAATTTCTTCGTCGTGACGAGCGGGAAACCGTCGCTCAGCCGGAACCGCATCTGGTGGCCGAACACCGAGAGGGTGCCGACGCCGGTGCGGTCGGCGGTCTCGACGCCGTCGTCGAGGATGCGCTGCATAAGGTCGTGATAAGCGTGCATCGCAGGACGTTAGCGCAGCGTCGCGATGAAGGGAATTCACTCTCAACCCGTTCGTGCTGAGCTTGTCGAAGCACCGTCCTTCTTCAGCCCCGCCGGTGGAAAAGAAGAACAGCCCTTCGACAAGCTCAGGGCGAACGGTGAAGCAGGATTTCTCTGTCGAGATCGTGGTCGCGCTGTGACAGCACCCGCTATTTCAATCGACAACCCTTGATCGCGGCGGGATAGGGCCGCGGGCCGACCGCCTTGAACGCCGCCAGATAGCCGCCGGCCGAGGGCATGTCTTCGGTCGACACGAGCTGATAACCGATGGCCGCGAATTCGCATTTGAGCAGCGCGGGCGGCGTGCCGTGATTCTGCGTGGGTCGATCGGCATCGACCACAATCACCAGCCCGTCGGGCTTGAGCGAGGGCCGCAGCCGCCAGAGGAATTCATAGGGCTGCGCAATCTCATGATACATATGGATCATGAAAACGCGGTCGAAGCTGTTGTCGGGCAGCTTGGGATCGGCGGGTTCGCCGAGCCGGACCGACACGCTCTGCAACCGCTCGCGCGTGACGCGTTCGGCGAGCGCATCGCGCGTCGCGGGCACGATATCCTGCGCCAGCACGCGCCCGCTCGGCCCGACGCGCTGGGCGAGGCGGATGGTGTAGTAACCCTCGCCCGCGCCGATATCGGCCACCGTCATGCCCGGCGCGATCCGGGCCTTGTCCATCACCTCGCCGGCTTCATTCTTGCGATCACGCGCTTCTTCGGTCGACCAGCGTGGCGACACGATGCGCGCGACGGGGCGGTCGGCCGCCGGAAACGTCGGCGCCGCGCTCTGGCCGCACGCAGCCAGCAGCGCCAGCACGGCGGCAAGGGCGGTGCGCGCCTTAATCGACGTCTTCCACATCGACCGTTTCGCCGGTCACGCGCTGCGACAGCGCTGCCGCCATAAAGGGTTCGAGCGCGCCGTCGAGCACATCACCCGGCGCGGTCGAGGTGACGCCGGTGCGCAAATCCTTCACGAGCTGATAAGGCTGGAGGACATAGGAGCGGATCTGGTGCCCCCAGCCAATGTCGGTCTTGGCGGCATTTTCGGCATTGGCCGCTGCTTCGCGGATCGAGAGTTCGCGTTCGTACAGCCGCGCGCGGAGCTGGTTATAGGCTTCGGCCTTGTTCTTGTGCTGGCTGCGCTGGTTCTGGCACTGGACGACGATGCCCGTCGGCAAATGGGTGATGCGCACGGCCGAATCGGTGGTGTTGATGTGCTGCCCGCCCGCGCCCGACGCACGGTACGTGTCGATGCGCAGGTCGCCTTCGTTGATGTCGACCTCAATATTGTCGTCGATCACCGGATAAACCCACACGCTCGCAAAGCTGGTGTGCCGCCGCGCCGCGCTGTCATAAGGGCTGATCCGCACCAGCCGGTGCACCCCGCTTTCGGTCTTGGCATAGCCGTAAGCATTTTCGCCCTTCAGCAGCAGCGTCGCCGATTTGATGCCCGCCTGCTCGCCCGAATGCTGGTCGATCAGCTCGACCTTCAGCCCGCGCCGCTCGCCCCAGCGCGTATACATGCGGCTCAACATGCCCGCCCAGTCCTGGCTTTCGGTGCCGCCCGCGCCCGCGTTGACTTCGATATAGGTGTCATTGCCATCGGCTTCGCCCGCGAGCAGCGCCCTGACCTTGTCGTCATTGGCGCGCGCGGCGAGCTTGGCGAGATCGGCGACGCCTTCATCGGCCATCGCGCTGTCGCCCTCGGCTTCGGCCATCTCGATCAGCTCGGCAGTATCGTTGAGTTCCTGCTCGATCGCGCGCGTCGCGGCAATCGCTTCGTCGAGCCGACGCCGTTCGCGCATCACCGCTTGCGCGGCCTTGGCATCGTTCCACAAACTCGGGTCCTCGACGCGCGCGTTGAGTTCGTCGAGGCGGCGCAACGCACGGTCCCAGTCGAGGAACCGGCGGACGAGCGCGAGCGACTCGTGAATGCTGTCGATATGGGCCTGCGCTTCGGCGCGCATTGAACTTCAACCTTTTTCCACACTGGTCGCTGCGACGTCGGCGGAACGTGACGATCGGGTGGCGACGATTTTCTGCCTATCTGATGAGCCGCAGCTGCCGCCGCTAGTAGATTCCGCCCTGTCTTTGCAAGAAATCGCTGTCGCTCTGGCGTTTGGCGGGGTTGGCCTGCGGGGCCACTTCCCGCGGGCGCGCGGCGACGGCAGGATCGGCACCCACCGACCGCGCGACCGCGCGGCGCGGCTCGCTGTCGGGCTTGAAGGCTTCCCAGATCACCGCCGCCTTGGGGTCGTCGCTCGGCCAGCCGCCATAGACCGGACGCCCCGATCCGCGGTCGATCCGCACGAACCGCACGCCGGCGGGGGCGCGAAACGGGAGCGGATCGAGCCCTTCATAAGCTTTTTCGGCAAACGCCTTGAAGATCGGCGCGGCGAGCGTGCCGCCCTGCGCATAGCCACCGAGACTCTTGGGGCTGTCATAGCCGATGTAGAGGCCAGCGATGATCTGCGGCGTCCCGCCGATGAACCACACATCGGTCGGCCCGGTCGAGGTGCCGGTCTTGCCCATGATCGGCCGGTTGAGGTCGCGCAGCACGGTCGCGGTGCCACGCTGGATCACGCCTTCGGTGATATGGACCATCTGGAACGCCGACACCGCGTCGATCACTTGCCGCTGGCGCACGACCGGGCGCGGCATCGCCCGGCCATTCCAGTCGGGCGCGTTGCAGCGCGCGCAGGGCCGCCAATTTTCGGGCCACACCACCTTGCCGTGGCGATCCTGGACATAGTCAATCAAGGTCGATGGCGCGCCACGCCCCTGATTGGCGATGATCGAAAAGGCATTGACCATGCGCTGCACCGTGGTCTCGCCCGCGCCGAGCGCGATCGACAGATAGGGCGGATATTTGCCGATCCCCATCCGGCTGATCGTGTCGACGACATGGTCCATGCCGACCGTGCTCGCCGCGCGCACCGTCATCAGGTTGCGCGATTGCTCAATCCCCCAGCGCAAAGTGTGCGGCCCTGATCCCTGCCCGCCACCGAAGTTGCGGAAGCATTTCTGCCCCAGCCGCGCGCCCTGATAAACGCAATAAGGCGCATCGACGATGATCGAGGCTGGCGTCAGGCCGTTTTCGAGCGCGGCCGAATACACGATCGGCTTGATCGTCGATCCCGGCTGGCGCATCGCCTGCGTCGCGCGGTTGAATGAATTGAGCCGCGCATCGAACCCGCCCTGCATCGCCAGCACGCGGCCGGTCGATGGCTGTTCGACCACCATTCCGCCCGACACGCGCGGGATCGCCCGCATCGCGAACACATCGCCTTCGGGCGCGACCGAGATGATATCGCCGGGGACAATCGCCGAGAAGACATTGCCGCCCTTGCCGCGCACCGGCATTTGCGCGGCCCAGCGCGGCATGATCCCGGTCTTGCCATCGGCAAAGCCGATCACCGCCTGATTGTCGCCACGCGCGATCACGATCGCCGCGCGCCAATCCTCATAATCAAGCCCGATATTGGTGTTGAGGAAGGGTTGCAGCCACCCCCCGCTCTCCGCCGAAGCGCCCGCCGGCAGATCGACATGGCCAAGCGGGCCATTCCAGCCCCGCCCGCGATCATAGCGGAGCAGCCCTTCGCGCAGCGCCTTTTGCGCATATTGCTGGAGCTGCGGATCATAGGAGGTGCGCACCCACAGCCCGCCCGAATAGACGCTATAAGGCCCGTCGCGCTCGCTTTCGCCGAATTTGTCGATCAGCTCGCGCCGCACTTCCTCGACGAAATAGCCGCCGACACGCTCGAACTTCGGCGTCTGGCGCAGCACCGCACCGATTGGCTCGGCATTGGCCTGATCAAATTGCGCCTGGTTGATGAAGCGGTTCTTGAGCATTTCGCGCAGCACATAATTGCGCCGCCCCAGCGCGCGCTCGGTATTGCGGAACGGGTCGA
>JAIETY010000211.1 GCA_019744885.1 Sphingomonas sp. | reverse complement strand
CGCTGGGTGATATATTCGGGCGATGCCATCGCCAGCAGGATCGCGGTATAGACGCGGTTGGTCTGCCCCGCCGTCGTGGTTGCCGAAATGCTGTCGACTGCCGCGCGGATCGCCGCGACATTTGCCGCGCTGATCTGCCCGGCGGCGAGCAGCAGATTGACCTCATCAACCAGCGCGGCGCTATCGCCCGCCAATGCGATCATCGCGGCATAATTGCCGCGCACGTCAGTGCCGGTGCCTGCCCCGTTCTGGATCACGGTCTGCATGTAATTGATATAGCCGACGACCGAGAGTTCGTTGGTGATCTGAAACTCGGGCCCAACCAGCGACGCATTGGAGATCGCGGTGTTGGGCGGGGTGTAGCCGGGCCGGAAGAAGTTGAAGACCGAGGCCGAGCGCCCAAGCGATTGGGCGAGGCGCGTGGTGGAGCTGGTCGTGTCGCCGATCGGCCACAGCCCGCCGGTCGAGGTCGCGCCGAACGCGCGCGCCCAATTGGCGAAGCGGTTGACGGGCTCGCGCAGCTTGCCGCCCGTCGTGCTGCTGGTACCGGTGTCGGCACGCGCTTCGCTGTCGAGCAGGATCGCGCGCACCACCGCGCGCAAATCGCCGCGCGTGCCCGATCCATTGTCGGCGAACACGGCGGCGACGCGGCCGACATAGGCGGGCGTGGGGTTGCTCGTCACCAGCCGCTGGATCAGCTGCTTCGACACGAACGGCGGGACATTGGGGTGGGCAAAGATCGCGTCGAGCGCGAGCCGGACCGCCGCGACACCTTCGGTCCCGGCGGGAATGGTCGTGCCAAGGAAGGTCGACGCCCCGGTTTCATGCAGCGAGGCATTGACGACCAGCGACCGGCGGTAACGATCAGGCGTGGTGTTGTCGGTCGAATCGAGCGACAGCCCGGTGAAAACGCGCGCGAGTTGCGACACATCGGCGGGTGTATAGGTTTCGATCGGCTGCCCACCCGCCAATTGCAGCGTGCCGTCCATGTTGAGCCGGTTGAGCCCGATGGTGAAGAGCTGCATCAATTCACGCGAATAATTCTCGTCGGGAACCGATCCGGTCGCGGCGTTGGCGCGGCGGTTGTTCAGGAAGGTCAGGAACGACGCCATCGCGGCGTTGAAGGTGATCCGCTCCATCAGCGTGCGGAAATTGCCGAGCGCATTGTCGAGCAGCACATCGAGCCAGGCGGCGGCGGCAAACTGCTTCCATTGCAGGTTGATGCCGTCGATGCCGATCACCATGATTTCGGACAGCGCCATGCCGACCCGCTGGCGGAGCTGGCCGGGCTCGCTGATGATCTGCCGCCAGACCGTATTGTCGAAGCCGGTGGTGTTGTTGATGTTCGCCGCGACATTGTAACCGTTGCTGACCAGCCAGTCCCAATGCGCGGTGCGCGGGCGCGCAACCTGATCGGTGATCCAGCCGTCGAAGCCGAGCGACTGGACCTGCGCGATCTCTGCCTTGGTCGCGCCGAAGGTGGCCTGCTGCAGGAAGCGGCTGGCCTGTTGCGGGGTGATCGCAATCGGTGTTGGCGTTGGGGTCGGCGTTGGCGAGGGTGTCGGGGCTACCGCAATCGGTGATGAACCGCCGCCGCCCCCGCTGCACGCCGCAAGCGCGGTGGTGGCGGCGAGCGCGATCGGCGCCGCGCTTTGGGCGAGTCTCGATCGCGCCGGATCCAGCGGCGTCGGACCGTCGGCAGTTTCGATCGGCACTTCAAGCGCTTCGACGAGTTCGGTCATGGATACCCCTTCCACTCGAGCGCCGTCCCTATGTTGGGAGGTCACAACCTCATTAAGAACCAAAAAATGAACGTTTCGACCAGCAAATATTGGTAACAAAGTGTAAGCCGTTCACGGCGTGAGACGAACGCCCAGCCACAATGTGCGCGGCGTGCCGAGATCGATCGATCCGGCGGCGTTGCGCGTGACAATTCTGGTGTCGATCAAATTTTCGGCGCGCAGGCTGATCGCGACGTGGCGCGTGATCGGCAGCCGCGCGGTAGCGTCGAGTGTGGTCGCGGGCGGCAGCATGTCGGTCTGGAGATCGTCTTCGAACTGCGCGCTGACGTGGCGCAGCGTGGCCGACAGCGCAGGGCCGTGGCGTGGCGCCCACGCCAGCGTCGCGCTGGCGCTATGCTGCGGCGATTGCGCGGGGCGCAGGCGGTCAAGCGGACCGGGTTGGGCGACGCGGCTGTCGCTATAGGCGTAGCTGGCGATGAGCGACCACGGTCCGCGCCGGGCACTGGCGGTCACTTCGACCCCTTGGGCGATGATCGCGCGCAGATTCTGGCGCTGGCGCAGATTGGGGGCGAGCGTGACATTGCCGATCGCGCCCTCCAGCCGGTTGTGAAAGGCAGTGACGCCGATCGCGATGCCACGCGCGGGGCTGAGGTCGAGCCCGATCTCGCCGCCACGCAGCCGTTCGGGCGCGAGATTTTCATTGGCTTGAGTGGTGACGGGGAAGACCACGAAGGGCCGGTAGAGTTCGTTGAGCGTTGGCACGCGAAAGCCGGTATAGCCTGCCGCTCGCAGCGCGATGCCGGGGGCTGCGCGCCACAGGAGACCGGCGCGGCCCGTGATCTCGGTGCCGCTGCGATCGGCGTAGCGGCGGTCGGCGCCCACTGCCCCCGACGCCGCCAGCTCGCGGAAGAAGCCGCTCGCGATGGTCCAGCGATCGACCCGGACGCCGCCCGTGAGCACGACGGGACCGAGCGTCCAGTCATCCTCGGCATAAGCGCCCGCCGTCGTGATCCGCCCGCCCGCGCTGCGACGTGCGGTGACGAGGCCTGTCACCCCGCTATAGGCATCCTCGAACAGCCTGCCGTCGGTGACGCGCACGTCTGCCCCCAGCCGTAGCACATGGTCGCCGCCCACCGGCGGGCGCAGCTCGATCTTGCCGCCATAGCCGGTCGCGGGCGTCTTCCGCTGGTCGAGCGTCAGGCGAAAGCTGGTGGCGCTCACCACCTTATTGCCGAAATCGCGCGCCTGGAGATAGGCGAGCGCGTCGACCTGCCAGCGCCCGCGATGGATCAGTCGCACGCTGGCATCCTGCCCCTCGGCGAAGCTGTCGGCGCCGGTAAAGCGCAAGGTGCGGTCGTCGCGGTAGAAGTTCAGCCGCGCCTGCACTTCGCTTTGCGCGCCGACCGGCAGCACGGCCCGCGCACCCGCCGACCAATCGGCAAAGCGCGCGCGAGCGCTGGCCGCGACGCGCTGGTCGACCGGCGTCGTGAAGAAGCCGTCGCTGCGTTCCCAGCGCCCGGCCAGTGCGACGAAGCCGCTCCCGAGCCGGGGCGCGGCGCTGCCCTCGACGCGTGTCGAGTTGAAGCTGCCATAGTCGGCGCTTGCGGCGAGCGAGGCCAAGTCGCTGCGTCCGGCGCTTTCAAGCTCGATCGTGCCCGCCACCGCGCCCGCCCCGAACGCGCCCGCGCCGCCGCCGCGCGTCACCCGGATCGCGCCAAGCTGGCTCGGCACCAGCGCGTTGAAGGGGATGTGGCCGAAGAACGGATCGGCAATCGGCACCCCGTCGAGCAGCACCAGCGCGCGGCTGCTGGCATTGCCGCCGAGCGCGCGCAAGGTCACGCCTTGCGCCGACGGATTGGCCGACCGGCTGTCGCTGCGGCGGAATTGCTGGAAGCCCGCGACGTCGAGCAGCACATCCTCGACCCGGCCCGACGCGTCCGACGTCAGCCGATCGCGATCGATCACCACCGATCCATAAGCGGGCGTGCCCGGCGGCGCCTTGAGCGGGGTGCCGAGCACGACGACTTCGGCGGCTTCCTGCGCGAACGCCGGGGCAGGGAGCAGCAACAGGAGGCAAGCGGCGCGCATCGCCCGCGCTATCGACGTTCCGGGCGCCGCCCGCAACGGTTGCGCTCGCGTGACTGCACAGGGCGTGTTATCATTGCGCATCACTCAGCAAGGAGTCTCGCATGCCGCAAAGTCCCTGGTCGCACAGCCGCGCCACTGGTGTCGCCGACGATATCGATTTTGAGATCAAGGGTCAGGAATTGCAGTTCGTCGAGATCGAGCTCGATCCGGGCGAAAGCGCGGTCGCCGAAGCGGGCGCCTTTGTCTGGAAGGATGCGACGATCGAAATGACGACGGTCTTCGGCGACGGATCGAGCGGCCAGTCGAGCGGTGGCGGGTTCATGGGGGCACTGGTCGGCGCGGGCAAGCGGTTGCTGACGGGTGAAAGCCTGTTCACCACCGTCTTTACCCATCAGGGCACCGGCAAGGCGCGCGTTGCCTTTGCCGCGCCCACGCCGGGCGCTATCGTGCCGCTGAAGCTGTCGGATTATGGTGGCACGCTGATCTGCCAGAAGGACGCGTTCCTCGCCGCGGCCAAGGGTGTCTCGATCGGCATCGCGTTCCAGCGCCGCGTGATGACCGGGCTGTTCGGCGGCGAAGGCTTTATCATGCAAAAGCTCGACGGCGACGGCTGGGTGTTCGTTCAGATGGGCGGGACCGTGACTGAGCGCACGCTCGGGCCGGGCGAGGTCCTGCACGTCGATACCGGCTGCCTTGCGGCCTATACCCCCAGCATTGATTTCGACCTTGAAATGGTGCGCGGCGTAAAAAGCGTGCTGTTCGGCGGCGAAGGCCTGTTCTTCGCGCGGCTGCGCGGGCCGGGCAAGGTTTGGATCCAGTCGCTGCCCTTCTCGCGGCTAGCGGGCCGGGTGATCGCGGTGGCCGGGCCGATGGGCGGCCAGAACCGCGGTGAGGGATCGGTGCTTGGTGGGCTTGGCCATTTCATCGGCGGCAACGAATGATGCTGCGGGGCGCGCCAAACAGCGCGCCCCGTGACGCCGCTCAGCTATCCCCGTCGCTGTGGCTTTCGCTGACCGACCCCGCGCTGGCCTTGCCTGACGCCTGCCACCAATAGGGCGCGCGCTTGCGCGTGCCGGTCTCGACTTCGTCCATCGTCGCCGCATCGTACAAACGCCCGCCGAGCATCACGCGGCTGATCTTGTCCGAATTGCGGATGTCGACGGTGGGGTCGGCGTCGAGCACGACCAGATCGGCGAGCTTGCCGACTTCGAGCGAGCCGACGTCCTTGGCATAGCCGAGCGACGTCGCGGGCATGATTGTCCCTGCCGCCAGCGCCTCAACGTTACTCCACCCGCCGCGCGCAAAGCTCCACATCTCCCAGTGCGAGCCAAGGCCCGATTGCTGGCCGTGCGCACCGATCGACACCTGAATGCCCTTGTCGGCGAGTTTCTTC
Source organism: Sphingomonas sp. (assembly GCA_019744885.1). Classification (GTDB taxonomy): domain Bacteria; phylum Pseudomonadota; class Alphaproteobacteria; order Sphingomonadales; family Sphingomonadaceae; genus Sphingomonas. The sequence continues at coordinate 5,622 of JAIETY010000211.1, read as the reverse complement.
GCCTCGCGTGCGCTCATCCCGTCGACATAATCCTCTTCGGGCGCGAGCACGCGGCGGACATTTTGCGCGGCGAGCAGGCCGGGTGGGGCATGCTTGGTGAGCAGCGGGTGCTTCCACACATCGGTATGCGCGCGCCAATAGGGATCGCCTGCGGGGCCGCCATAGGTCACGACCAAGGTCGGCGTGTAATTGGTCTTGGTCTGGCTCCACAGGCTGACGAAATCGGCGTAGAACACCGCGAGCGGCACATTATGCTCGACGGTCGAGTTGCCGTCCTGGATCAGGCTCAGGTCCATGTTGTAGAGCGAGCCGCCCTCGGGCACGACTTCCATCCCCTCAGCTTGCGCGGCCTTGACCACCATCTGGCGCTGCTCGCGGCGCGGCTGATTGTAGTTCTTGATCGAATGCCCGCCCTGCGCCTTCAGCCGCCGGACATGCGCCAGCGCATCCTCATAGCTGTTGATCTCGGCATAAACATCGGGCGACTTGGCGCCATAGACGATCTCGCCTGTCGAAAAGGTGCGCGGTGCGAGCAGCTTGCCCGCCTGTTGCATCTCGCCAGCGACGAAAATCTGCGCGGGTCGCGCTGACGGATCATGGATCGTCGTCGTCCCGAACGCGAGATTGGCGATCGCCGACCAGTTTTGCTGCGGGATCAGATCGTCTTCGGCTTGCGGCCCGTGCGCGTGGGCATCGACGAGGCCGGGAATAATCGTCTTGCCGGTGACATCGATCGTTTTGGCGCCCGCCGGAATGGTGACCGCACCGCGCTTGCCGATGGCTGTGATCCGGTCGCCGCTGATGACGATCACCCCGTCATCGATGATCCCGCCCGCCTTGTCGGCCATCGTCACGATCCGGGCGCCGGTGAGCGCGACAGTGCCGGTCGGTTTGGCGGCGATGACGTCCATCGACAGCGACACGCCGGTCTTGGGCGGATCGAACTTCGCGGCCTCGCCGCTGGCGGGCGCCGTCGCAAACAGCGCCTTCGTCTCCGCGGTGTAGACGATTGGCCCCAGACTCCAGTGCACCTGCGCGCCGCCGTTCGACCAATGGATGAAGTCCGCGCCTTCGCCGCTGACACGCGTGACTGGCAGCGGGCCGCCCTTGGCATCGGTCGACACGTCCTGCGTGCCGGGGAGCAGCGGCATCACGAACGCTTCGTAATTCTGGCGGAAGGTGAAATATTGGCCGTCGGGCGCGACGCGGTAATCATTGACCAGATCGCCCGTCGCATGGACGCGCTTGGCCTGACCGTTCAGGTCGGTCGAGAAGAGCTGACGTTTGCCCTTGTCGCTGCCGATGATGAAGACGCGGTCGTTCGACGCGCCGAACTGCGGATCACCGCCGTCACTGACGATGCGCGTCGCGGTGCCGCCGGTCGCGGCGATGCGATAGACGCCGGGATTCTCGCTCCACTGGTCCGACGTCAGCCCGCCGCCCTGGCCGCTTTCGAACACGATCGTCTTGCCGTCGGGCGAGAATTTGGGGCGCGCATAATGGCCGGGGTGCGCGGTCACGTCACGCGCGACACCGCCGGTTGCCGCGACCGTGCGGATCGCGGCGAGCTTGGCGTCGGTCCAGCCGATGAAGACGATCGACTTGCCGTCGCGTGACCAGCTCGGCCAGAGTTCGAAGCCGTCGCTCGCATCGCTCGTCAAGCGCTTGGCAGCACCGCCCGCCATCGGCTTCACCCATAATTTGCCGAGCGTTTCGAACACCACCGACTTGCCGTCGGGCGACACTTCGGCCCAACGCGGCATCTTGGTCGCAAAGCTCGCGGGCGCGACATCGACTGTCGGATGCGTCGCGTCGATCACCACGCGGGTATCAGCGACGTGGAACGGAATCTCCGCCGCGCCTGTGCCATCGGCGCCAACGCGGCGGATTTTGCCGCCCGCCCAGAACACGATCGACTTGCTGTCGGGCGTCCACGCCATGTTGGGATAGACGCCGGTGACGGCCCAGGTTTCCTGCACATCCTGATCGAGCGCGTCATAGATTTTGCGCTCCTCTCCCGAGACGAGATCCTTGACGTAGAGCTTCGACTTGGTCCGCTCGCGGCGAACGAACGCGATCAGCTTGCCGTCGGGCGAAGGGGCCGGGCGCACCGATCCGCCGACGCCCGACACCGCCGTCGATGTCTCGCCGGTTTCCAGATCATAGCGGTCGATGTGGAACAGGTCGGTGTTCGAATTCTGGGCATATTCGAAGATCGGACCCGGCGTCACGTTGCGGGTGAAGTAGAGGCTCTTGCCGTCGGGCGCGAAGATCGGCTCGCCGAGTTCCTTCTGGAGCACTTCGCTCGCGCGCTTGACGAGCGGCACGCCGCCGCCGCCCGAGACATGATAGAGCCACACTTCACCGGTGCCGAGCGAGCGCTGCGTCGTGAAATGCTTCTTCGCGATGATGAAGCGGCCATCGGGGCTCCAGCTCGGCTGGTTGAGCAGGCGGAAATCTTCCTTCGACAATTGCCGCTTGTCGCTGCCGTCGAGGTTCATGATCCAGATATTGTCGCCGCCGCCGCGATCGGAGGTGAAGGCAATGCGCTTGCCGTCGGGCGAGAAGCGCGGCTGCTGTTCATAGGCCAGCCCCTCGGCGATCCGCTTGGGCGTGCCGCCGGTGATCGGCATCGTGTAGATATCGCCGAGCAGGTCAAACGCGATCGTCTTGCCATCGGGCGACACATCGACGTTCATCCAGCTGCCTTCGGTCACGTCGATCGGCACTTGGCGCGTGGTCATGCCGGGGGGCGCATTGACGTCCCATTTTGGCGGCTTGGGCTTGTCCGGGGTCGCGGGCGCGGTCTGGGCAAACGAAGAAGTTGACGCCAGCAAAGCGGTGCCTAGTGCGATCAGCCGCAGTTTCATGAAACATCCCCGTTTTAATGTCGTTGCCGCATGGTCTAACGTCAAAATCGCGCGCGCCAAGGGGGGCGCGTCAGCCCGGAAAGCGCGGGGGCGCGGGGATGGACACACTCGGCGTTGACCGATATCGCCGACGATTAAATTCCTTCAGTTGGAGAACGCAGTTGACGTCGCTTTTGGTGCGGGGCGGGGGCGCTTTGAACGGCCATATCACGCCGTCGGCCAACAAAAATGCGGTATTGCCGATCCTGTGCGCGAGTCTGCTGACCGAAGCGCCGGTCACGCTGCGCAATGTCCCCGACATCACCGATGTCCGCCGCCTGGTCGAGATTTTTCGCGATCTCGGCTCCAGCGTCGACTGGGACACCGAAACACAGGTGATGCGGCTCGAACATCGCAACCTCCACGCGGGTGTCACCGCGCGCTCGCCCGAAGCGATGCGTGCGGCCGTGCTGCTGGTGCCGGGGTTCCTTTACCGGCTCGGCACTGCGGCGCTGCAGGGCGCGACCAAGGGTTGCACATTGGGTGCGCGCGAGCTCGATCCGCATATCGAAGTGTTCCGCGCCTTTGGCACGCTGGTCGACGACCACGACCCGTCGGTGATCGCGCTCGCCGCGCCCAAGCGCTTTCCGGCGACCGATATGTGGCTCGAATATGCCTCGGTCACGACGAGCGAGAATTTCGTCCTTTGCGCGGTCGTCGCCAATGGCGTCTCGCACATCACCAACGCCGCCTGCGAGCCGCATGTGCAGGAATTGTGCAATTTCCTGAGCGAGATGGGCGCGAAGATCACCGGCGCGGGCACGTCGAGCCTGATGATCGAGGGCGTGCACGAACTGTCGGGGATCGACTATACTTTCTGGGAAGACTTCCACGAGATCGCGACTTTCCTTGCGCTCGGGGCAGTGTCGGGCGGGTCGATTTCGGTGCGCAACCAGCATCCCGAATTCTTCCCGCTGATCGACCGCACCTTTGCCAAGTTCGGGGCGGAAATTGAGCATAAGGATGGCCTGTCGAGCATTGCCGGCGGCCAGCAGCTCAAGGTCCGGAGGCCCTTCACCGACACGCTGATCATGAAGGTCGAGGCAGCGCCGTGGCCCTATATCCCGGCCGATCTGTTGCCGATCTTCATCGCGCTGGGCGTGCGGGCCGAGGGCCAGACGATGTTCTGGAACAAGGTCTATGAAGGCGCGCTCGGCTGGCACACCGAACTCGCGCTGTTCGGCGCGCATACGCTGATGTGCGATCCGCACCGGCTGATCACTTTCGGCGGCAAGGAATTGCGGCCGGGCACGGTGACCTCGCCCTATATTATCCGCGTGGCGATCGCGCTGCTGATGATCTCGACGAGCATCGAAGGCGAGTCGGTGATTCTCGACGCCGATCCGATCCGCCGCGCGCATCCCGACTTCGTCGGCAATCTCGTCAGCCTCGGCGCGCAGGTGCAGTGGGAGGCCTGAGCATGCGAAGCGCCGATGTCGTGATCGTCGGCGCGGGGCATGGCGGCGCGCAAGCGGCGATTGCGCTGCGGCAGGGCGGGTTCGCCGGGTCGATCCTCGTCGTCGGCGACGAGGCGGAGCTGCCCTATGAACGCCCGCCGCTGTCGAAGGATTATCTGGCGGGCGAGAAGAGCTTTGACCGGCTGCTGATCCGCAAGCCCGACTTCTGGGCCGAGCGTTCGGTTGAGTTTCTGCTGAGCACGCGCGTCGAGGCGGTCGACCCGGTGGCGCGTCTGCTGACGTGCGCGGGCGGCGAGGCGATCGGCTACGGCCAGTTGATCTGGGCGACCGGCGGCGCGCCGCGTCGGCTGTCGTGCGAGGGTGCCGCAGCGCACGGCGTCCACCATATCCGCACCCGCGCTGACATCGACGGGCTGCTGGCGGAGTTGGACGGCGTGGCGACGGTGGCGATCGTCGGTGGTGGCTATATCGGACTCGAGGCAGCGGCGGTGCTCACCAAACGCGGCAAGCGCGTCGTGCTGTTCGAAGCCGCCGACCGCGTGCTCGCGCGCGTTGCCGGTCCCGAGCTGTCGCATTTCTTCGAAGCCGAGCACCGCGAGCACGGCGTGGAGCTGCATCTGTCCGCGTCAGTCGCGGCGATCGAGACCGCGGATGGCCGGGCGACCGGGGTTCGGCTCGCCGATGGGACGGTGATCGACGCCGGGCTGGTGATCGTCGGCATCGGCATTATCCCCGCCGTCGCGCCGCTGCTCGCGGCGGGCGCCGAGGGCGGCAACGGCGTGCGGGTTGACGATCATTGTCGCACCAGCCTGCCCGATATCTTCGCGATCGGCGACTGCGCGCTGCATGCGAACCGATACGCCGGGGGCGCGGCGATCCGGCTCGAATCGGTGCAGAATGCCAATGATCAGGCGACGCTGGCGGCACGCACGATCCTGGGAGTGCCATCGGCTTACGACGCGGTGCCGTGGTTCTGGTCGAACCAATATGATCTGAAGCTCCAGACCGTCGGGCTATCGATCGGTTATGACACGACGGTGCTGCGCGGCGATCCGGCGGCGCGGAGCTTTTCGGTGATTTACCTGAAGGACGGCGCGGTGATCGCGCTCGATTGCGTCAATGCGGTCAAGGATTATGTCGCGGGCCGTGCGCTGGTGGCGGGGGCGGTGCGCGCCGATCCGGCGGTGCTGGCGGACCCGACGATCCCGCTCAAGACGCTGGCGGTCTAGGCTTCCGCGTTGGTGTAGGGCGGCGCCGGAATCGTCGTCAGCGCATTGGTCAGCGCATTCCCCCAG
>JAIETY010000195.1 GCA_019744885.1 Sphingomonas sp. | reverse complement strand
CATTGGCTTAATGCTGCGTTAACATTTCCCCGGCGCGACTGTCATAGAAGCGAAATAATTGCGGTGCAGGGGCCTCCGGGACGGTGACTGACACCGCGCTATCAAGCGACTCGTCGTCTCTAAGGGGAACAACATGCGACATCAGCTATTTTTGGGCGTAGCAGCGGCTGCGCTCGTCATTCCGGCAGCCGCCAGCGCGCAGGAAACGACCTCTATCATTCGCGGAACCGTGACCAAGGATGGCGCACCCGTCGTGGGCGCGACCGTAACAGCCATCAACGTGCCGTCGGGCACGCGCGCTGAGGTGAAGACCGGGACGGACGGGCAATTCTCGATCGCCGGTCTGCGCGTCGGCGGGCCTTACACGGTCGAGGTGAAGAGCGCTGAGGGCAGCAGTTCGGTTACCGACATTTATACCGTGGTGCAGCAGACTTATGAGCTGCCGGTCGAACTCGGTGCCGACGCGGCGAACGAAGTCGTTGTGACGTCCACCAAGATTCGCGGCGCGGGCAACGTCTCCAGGGGCGTTCAGACGACGCTGACCGCGCTCGACATTTCGAAGGTCGCCTCGGTCAACCGCGACATCCGCGACATTCAGCGTCGCGATCCGTTCGCGACGTTTGATCTTGGCAATTCGACCGATCGTGGCGGCGCCGTCCGCTTCGCTGGCGTCAACCCGCGCTTCAACCGTTTCACGATCAACGGCGTCACGGTTGGCGACACATTCGGCCTGAACCAGGACGCGAGCCCCACCATCCGTGGCCCGGTGCCATTCGATGCGCTGGATCAGGTATCGACATCGGCGGCGAATTTCGACATTCGCCAGACCAATTATCAGGGCGGCGTGATCGACGCTGTGGTTCGTTCGGGCACCAACAAACTCTTTCTGACCGGCTTTTATTCGCAGAACACCGATGGGCTGTCGGGCGACACGATCGGCGCGCAACGCTTGGCACTGCCGCGCTACAAATCGGAAACCTATGGGGCGACCATCGCGGGGCCGATCATCAAGGACAAGCTGTTCCTGATGTTTTCCTACGAAAAGAACACTGATCCGCGCTCGTTCGGCACCCAGCCGGAGAATATCCCCGGTCTGACGCTGGCGCAGGTAACGGCTCTCGGCCAGCTCGCCGCCGCGCCACGTTACGGCATCACAGGCGCCGCCTATGGCGATGTCATCCGCATCAACCCGCGCCTCGACGAAAAATTCGCAACGCGGGTCGACTGGAACGTCGCAGATGGGCAGCGTCTGTCGATTTCCTACGTCAATGCATTTAACTCACAGGTTAGCCCGAACAACACGTCAACGTCGGGCACTGTGCCCGCTTACGGCTTAAGCTCAAACGCCTATACGCTCAGCGAACAGCTTCGTGCCGGCATCGTGCAGTTCAACTCGACATGGTCGAGCATATTGTCGACCGAACTGCGTTTCAGCTACAAAGCCTATGTCCGCGGGCAGGAACCACTTGGCGGCCGCGGCAATTCGCAGTTCCAGGTCTGCCAGGATGCGGTCAACAACACCGCATCGGCGACGGCTTGCTCCACCGGCACACCGCGCATCTTCTTTGGCCCTGACAATTTCCGTCAGACTAACACGCTGCGTACTGACACTTATAACGGTTCGTTCCTCGGCCGCCTTACACTCAACAACCATGAGCTAAAGTTGCTGGCGGAATTCACCCGCAATGCGACCTTCAACAATTTTGTGCCGAACAGCCTGGGCAGCTATTATTTCGATTCGACCGCTGATTTTCAGGCGGGCAACGCCAACCAGGTCATTTATGCTGCGGTTGTCGCCCCCGGCACGAACGGCGCGGCTGCGAATTTCCGTTATGATCAAATCTCGATCGGCCTGCAGGACGATTGGCGCCCGGCGCCCGGCTTGACCGTGTCCTATGGTTTCCGCTGGAACATCTATGCAACGAACGAATTGCCGGTGTTCAACCAGGCGTTCACTGATCGCAACGGTTTTGCCAACACCACCAACTATAGTGGTCAGGAAACCTTCGAGCCGCGGTTGAGCCTGGAATGGAAGGTGACGCCGAGACTGCGCCTGCATGGCGGGGTCGGCATCCTTGCGGGCGGCAACCCGGATATTTACTTGTCGAACAGCTTCTCAAACACGGTGACGACAAACCAGCTCACGCTCACCCGCGCGGCAATCACGGCGGCAGCGCCGAACGGCTGCACCGGTGCTGCCAACCTGACACCGGCAGTCTGCGCGGCGGCGCTCAACAATATCGGCGCCAATGTGAACCCCGCGCTGACCCAGTTCGCGTTGACCGGGACGCCGTCGGGCGCCACCAACACTGCGGCGCTCTCGCCCAATTTCAGGCTGCCGACCACCCTCCGCGCGACGCTTTCGGCGGAATGGAATTTCTTGGGAATCGACTTCGGGGTCGATTACCTGTTCTCGAAGAACCGCAACGACGTTTCGTTCACGGATACGCGCTCGGTACAGATCGGCGTCCTGCCCGATGGCCGTCCGCGCTACACCGGGCGCATCGCGTTCACCGACAACAACTGGGACGTCCTGACCTACAACACGCAGGGCGGTCGAAGCCATATTGGCGTCGTGCGCTTCGACAAGAAGTTTGATTTCGGCCTGTCGCTCAACGGCGCCTATATCGTGCAGGACGTGCGTGACATTGGCAGCGCCCCCGCTTCGACGCCGAATTCGAACTATCGTTTCCAGACCTTTGCCGACCCGAACTTCCCTGTACTGGGCACGTCCGACAATCAGACCAGCTGGCAGGTCAAGTTTGGCGTCGGCTATGATCATGCCTTCTACAAGGATTATCGCACCGTCATCCAGCTGTTCGGCGAAGTGCGGGCGGGCAACCCCTACAGCTTCCTGTTCATCGACAATAACGCGACCCGTTCGCCGGTGTTCGGCACGGTCTTGACCGGCAATGCCCCGTCCAACCTGATCTATGTGCCGACGGGCACCGCCGATCCGCGCGTGAGCTATGACAGCCTGGCTACCCAGGATTCGCTGAACGCGCTGATCAACACCACCGCGCTGCAAAGTTATCGTGGCGGCATCGCGGCCAAGAATATTGCGCGCAACCGCGCTGTGACGCGCATCGACTTGCATCTGGAGCAGGAAATTCCTGTCTTCGTAGGCAAGTCGCGCGTGGCGATTTTCGCCGATATCAATAACCTGCCCAACCTACTGAACAGCAACTGGGGTGGTCTGCGGCAGATCGGCAACGCGCCTCTCGTTACCGTTCAGTGTTTGAGCCAAGCTGTGGCTACCGGCACGACGCCCGGCGCAGGGATCATCAATACCAATTCGTCACAAGCCTGTGCGCAGTATCGGTATTCGTCATTCCGCGATCCTAACACGAACCTTCAGGCGAATTTCAACGCATCCACCTACTTCATCCGGATCGGCGCGCGCTTCACCTTCTAAGCGCGACCTTAAGCGACGCCTTCAAGCCGCTGCTCCCTCACCAGAGGGAGCGGCGGTTTTTCTGTGGGGCGCGGTTGCGGAAAGACTTCAGCCGCCTCAAATCTTGGCGTAAATGCTGTTCACCGGCCGGGCCATCACCCGCGCGACCATTGGCGCGAAGAAATCGAGCGGCGCGCTGTCGTAATTGGGGTCGAACGCCGCCTGATCGTATTTCTCGCAAAATTCGGCGCAGGCCTCGAAATGCGGGTGGCCGCGGTACTGCTCGCGCAGGTCGCGGTCCCTGCCGAGATAGTGGAAATAATAATAGCCCTGGAACACGCCGTGGTTGTTGGCGATCCAGTGCAGCTCTTCGCTCACAAACGGGCGCAGCATCGCGGCGGCAATCTCGGGATGATTGAAGCTCCCCAGCGTGTCGCCAATGTCGTGGAGCAGCGCCGTCACCACATAGGGCTCATCGCGCCCGTCACGCCACGCGCGCGTCGCGGTTTGCAGCGAATGTTCGAGCCGGTCGACCGGAAAGCCGCCATAATCGCCGTCGAGCAATTTCAGATGCGTCAGCACCCGCTCGGGCAGCCCGGTTGAAAATTCGCGGAAATGGGTCGCAATCGTCGTCCAGTCTTCCTGGGTGCCGTCCACCATCGCGGTGAATTGGGCGCGGTCTGGTAACGTCTCGGCGTCGCTCATCGTCTCTCTCCCTCAGGCCGACAATATAGCCCCCTTCCGGTGCGCTTGTCAGCGGGTATAAGCGGGCATGGCATCGCTCGCGCCGCCCCCTCCGCCCAAGGACCGCCGCGGTCGGCCCGACATCATCTCGCGACCGTTTTTCGAGCGCAAGAACCGCGCCTTCTGGATTTTGCAGGCGGCCGGGTGGAGCGGTTATCTGCTGCTGCGGTCGGTATCGAGCATCTCGAACGGCCTGCCGCTGACCGCGATAATTCCGGTCGTGATCGAATCGATCGTCGGCTATTGCATTACGCTGCTGCTGTCGGCGCTGTACGGCTATTTCCGCACCTTGCCGCGCGTCCCGTTCGTGCTGTTGAGCGCGGTGACGCTGGGGCTGGCGACGATGCTCTATTCGGTGCTCGACGCCTTTTCCTTCTCGTTCATCAAGCTCGACAGCCCGGGCATCAACCTGTCGCTGGTGCTGGCGACGTTGTTCCTCAACTTCATCGTGCTGGCCGGCTGGTCGGCGCTCTATTTCGGGATTAATTTCTATCTGATCGTCGAGGATCAGATCGACCAGCTTGAAAAGCTCGGCACCCAGGCATCGAGCGCGCAGCTCGCGATGCTGCGCTATCAGCTCAACCCGCATTTCCTGTTCAACACGCTCAACTCGATCTCGACTTTGGTGCTGCTCAAACAGACCGAGCGCGCGAACATGATGCTCAGCCGGTTGTCCTCGTTCCTGCGCTACACGCTCGCCAACGAGCCGACCGCGCATGTCACGATCGCGCAGGAGGTCGAGACGCTCAAACTCTATCTCGAGATCGAAAAGATGCGCTTCGAGGAGCGGCTGCGCCCCGAATTCTCGATCGATCCGCGCGTCGCCAAAGCGCGACTGCCGTCGCTGCTGCTCCAGCCGCTCGTTGAAAATGCGATCAAATATGCCGTCACCCCGCAGGAAGGCGGGGCGGAAATCACCGTCGTTGCGCAACTGGTCGGCGAGCGGGTGCAGATCGTCGTATCCGACACCGGCCCCGGCTTGAGTGAAACTAAATCGCGGCCCAGCCTTTCAACCGGGGTCGGGCTTGCCAATATCAGGGACAGGCTGGCGCAGGCTTATGGCCCCGACCACCGATTTGAGACCGGGCAGGCGCCCGGGGGCGGTTTCCGGGTTGAAATTGAAATTCCGTTCGAACTTGAAGAACGGGTGAAAGAGGCCGCATGACCATAAGAACCATCCTCGTCGATGACGAGACGCTCGCGATCCAGGGGCTCCAGCTCCGCCTGCAAGCGCATGACGATGTCGAGATCATCGACACCTGCCAGAACGGCCGCGAGGCAATCCGCAGCATCAAGACCCACAAGCCCGATCTCGTTTTCCTCGACATCCAGATGCCCGGCTTCGACGGCTTTTCGGTCGTGCAAGGCCTGATGGAAGTCGAACCGCCGCTGTTCGTGTTCGTCACCGCCTATTCCGACCACGCAATCCGCGCGTTCGAAGCGCAGGCGACCGATTATCTGATGAAGCCCGTCGAGGAGACCCGCCTCGCCGACACGCTCGACCGCGTCCGCCAGCGCCTGGCGGAAAAGCGCGGGGCGGAGGAAGTCGACCGGCTGAAGGAAGTGCTCGCCGAAGTCGCGCCCGATTCGGTCGAAAATCTGGTCGAGAACGCCGAGACGCCGTCGTCCAACCGCTTCGAAAAGCTGATCAACATCAAGGATCGCGGCCAGATTTTCCGCGTCGACATCGACACGATCGAACGCATCGATGCGGCCGGCGATTATATGGTGATCTATACGGGTGAGAATAATTTCGTCTTGCGCGAGACCATGAAGGATTTGGAAAAGCGGCTCGACCCAAGGCGATTCCAGCGCGTGCACCGCTCAACGATCGTCAATCTCGATCTGGTGAAGGAAGTGAAGCCGCACACCAACGGCGAATGTTTCCTGGTGCTGCAATCCAACGCGCAGGTGAAGGTGAGCCGGAGTTATAGGGATGTGGTGGCGCGGTTTGTGCATTGAGGGTGGCACCCCAATGGCAGACTAAACAGAGCAGATTTTTAGTTTTCCCAGACCGACCGATCGCTAAGAAATCGCAGATCGACCTGAATTGGACCGGTCAAAAATGGGCGCGTTTTGGGGATGGCCAACAGCAAGCCAACCTTTGGCCCCGCCAAAGCGATTTGACTGCTCCAGACTCAATATCAGCTACTGAACTTTGCAATTTGTAATCCCGAAAGCAGCACTTCATTAATCCACATCGCTCTGATGTAAGCTAGCTGCTCGGCGTTGCACTCAACCATTTCGCGCTGACGGCGCCGCATGAATCTATTGCCCATGTGATCGTTGCATTCGTTCTGCGCTACGCAAAAGGCGAGGATTGGATTTTAGTTTACACCCCGCCGACCAGCGTGCAACGTCGTTGCGACCTTATCCTTCGACTCCAAACATCGAGGGAGCTTTAAGGTAGTCCGGAGGCGGAACTGTGCCAGCACTTAGGGTATTCGTATCGTCGACGTGCATCGATCTGGGTTCGCACCGGGAGCAAATTCGAGCGTTGCTAATGCGTATGGGCTACGATCCCATCATGAGCGACTATTCGGACGTTCTCTACGATCCCGCCAAGCACACCCACACCAGTTGCATCGCCGAAGTTCAGAATGCCGACATGGTCGTACTCCTGATCGGCTCGCGCTTCGGCGGCACTGCCGTACCCGAGGCGCTCTCCGAACTCGACGCCGGGGCAATCTCATCTAAACTCACAGGTGACGTATCGGCAGGCGATGAAGCGAAATACTCAACTACCCAACTTGAAGCACTTCGTGCTATAGAAATTGGTATTCCTATATTCACCTTTGTTGACGCAAAAGTTTACGCAGATCATCACACCTACACAAAAAACAAGGACATGGATTTTTCCGACAGAATTTCATATGCATCTATACAAAAGCCGGAGACGGCGAAATATATATTTGAGTTTATTACATTTGTTACTCATTTGTCGTCCAACAATGCACTGACTTCCTATAGCAACTTCGGCGAGATAGAGGCCCACCTTATCAAACAGTGGTCGGGACTTTTCCAAATGCTTCTCAGGGATTCCCGAGCAAAAAGGGCGGATGGGCGGAAGGCCGACGCGATTATTGAACAGATTCAAGATCTGAAGGCTGCAATGCTCCAAACAATCAGCGCCGGCTCCGCTCGAGACGTAGCGCGCGCGGTCATTAGGTATAGGCGCCTCGCTGACTTCGTAATTGCTATGCGTCACTACGCTCCATCACTCGACATTGCCGACTATCAGAGATCTTTTAATGATCTGTTAACCGACTTCGGAGTTGTCGAAGTTACCCAAGCAGTTGAAGGCAGCAGCAGCGGATTTCCTAGGACTGTGCTTATCCTGAATGACGACACGTATCTTCGCGTCCGCGTGCCGGACCGGCGCTTTGAGGCCTTTGCTGTCGAGTGGGCTGAGTTCTCGCAGCTAGAAAAGGAGACTAAAGTCGCGGTGCTGCAAGGAGTGTCAGACGCTGGCCTCCCGACCCTTGGCATCGTTCAGCACTATGGTCGCCCGTTCCAACCCGAACAGGCGCAAACAGATGCGCTGATGGACGAAGTAGCGGAAGTTCTTCCGTCTGACGGAGTTAGCGGCTGGACAGATACTCGCCTTAAAATCCTGAGTACAATGTGGTCGGATGGCAAGACGGCGTCACAGATCGCAGAAGAATTGGGCGGTGTGAGTAGAAATGCGGTGATCGGCAAGGCCCACCGACTCGGACTCAAATCTAGACCGGCTCCTATAAACGTAAATAACAGCCTTTTAGGTGACTGAAGCTTCACGACCGGTCGACTGATCTCACTCTAGAATATTATTCGATAACGGATCGCCAATATCAAAATGTGGACCGGCAGGCACGTCCTCGGGTCCAGACCTTCGCGAGAATATCACCGCGAGACTCAAAGAGTGGTACGTTTTATTAGCGTCAATCAGTGTGTTAAATGGAAACAATTAGAGCGTTTAGCTGCCGATCCGAGCTTCATCAACAAGCCGGAGATTATGGCCCTTTAGCCCCCTTGAGAGGTCCAACCGGTCACGCTTCTCGCCTTGGTCAATTACCTACCCCAACCCAACCCTTCCAATGTAGGAAAGCTTGGGCGATGCTGGACCCTGCTCTTTGAAAATCGAGTCGCTTTTGGCCAACACCGCCCTCCCCGGCAGGATCGCACCCCCTAGCTATGGTCGTAACTTTCATAACCTTTCGCGGCGGATGCAAGCTGCGATTGGTCCGCTCAAGATCGCGCGGGCTGAGCAGGAGAAGGTCACGGCAATGCTCTTCTCGCGGCAAGATGCGATGCCGCGCTCGTGGCAGCGCTGACGGGGAGTGGCGCGCGGGTGACGGCTGGCAGCCTCTTCCCGCACGCTGCGGGAGCGGTTTAAGAAAGATCAGCATCGATCCCTCCGGAGTCGCCCATGTCCGACAAATTCAACACTTTCGCCAAGCTCCATGTCCCCGGCAGCCCGCTGATCCTGTTCAACGTCTGGGACGCAGGCTCCGCTGCTGCGGTCGAGCGTGCGGGTGCAAACGCCGTCGCGACGGGGAGCTGGTCGGTCGCCGCTGCACAGGGGTTCCACGATGCGGAAGGGCTGCCGTTCGACCTCGCGATTGCCAATGCCGCGCGGATCGTGGGGGCGACGAAGCTGCCGGTCAGCATCGATTTCGAAGGTGGCTATGCGACCGATCCGATGTGCACCGCCGCCAATCTCGCCGCGCTCGCCGCGACCGGCGCGATTGGCTGCAATTTCGAGGATCAGGTGATCGGCGCGAGCCCCCGCACGCTCCACCCGCTCGGCGAGCAAGTCGCGCGGATCAAGGCGATCCGCAAGGCCGTGGGGCCGAGCTTCTTCATCAACGCGCGCACCGACATTTTCCTCGCCGCCCCCGCCGAGGCGCATGACGCGGCGATGGTCGACGCCGCAATCGAACGCGCGCTCGCCTATGCCGATGCCGGCGCGAGCGGCTTTTTCGTGCCGGGGCTGGTCGATCTCAAGCTGCTCGAAAAAGTCTGCAAGGGATCGCCGCTGCCGGTCAATTTCATGGCCTTTGCGGGCGCGCCGAGCGCGGCGCAGGTCGCGCTGACCGGGATCGCGCGCGTGAGCTACGGGCCGGGGCCGTACCGGCTGGCGATGAAAGCGTTCGAAGAGGCGGCACGGGGGGTGTTGGGGTAAACTCGCTCGATTTTGTGCAGCGACGGCGGGGCACAGCACCAAGCGAATCGTCTGTGGCCTGTTTCTCGACTTCGCTCGAAACAAACGGGGGTGTTGGGGTTACCCTTTCATTCCCCCACCGTTCGTATCGAGCGCAGTCGAGGCGAGCCGAAGGCGAGCGGCGCCAAGCGACTCGCTCTTTGCCCGCCCCTCGACTTCGCTCGGGACGAACGGGGTGATTGGGTTAGGTCTCTTCGGCCCCGTCGGCTTGCTCTCCATCCCCCTCAGCCGGCTTCTCAAACCACGCCTCAACCTCGCCCGACAGTTTCAGCGTCAGCGGCTGGCCGTGGCGGTCGACTTTCTTGCCGAGCGCGACGCGGATCCAGCCTTCGGAGCGGCAATATTCCTCGACATCCTTGCGCTCGACACCCTTGAAGCGGATGCCGATGCCGCGTTCGAGATGCGCCTGGTCGAAGAACGGGCTGCGCGGGTTGGACGAAAGGCGGTCGGGGGGCGTGTCGGTCATGGTTGGCGCCTTTGACTCAAGTCGCGCCAAAACGCCAGCCCGCTGACGACAAAAGCGCGCGCGAGGGTGATCGCGCGCGCTCCGGACGAAAATTCAGGCCACAGGGCCGTTGTGCTCAATAACACACCCGGACAAGCACCGGCTGGCGATAGAAGCGATCCCAGCGCCGCTCGGTAAAGCAACGCGGAAAACGGTCGCGGTAGCTATAGGCGTAATAGCCATCGTGCGGATAATAGCCGTGGTCGTTGTAAAAACGATAGTCATAGTCGATCGGATAGCCGCGATCATAATAGAAGCGGTCGCGGAACCGATCATTACGGTTGGAAGCGATCGCCGCGCCAATCGCCAGCCCCGCAATACCCGCAACGATGGCCGGGCCAGCATTGCCGCCGCGCCCGTTCCAGCCGCCGCGATCCCAACCCCGATCCCAACCACGCCCGCCGCCCCAGCGCTGCGCTTCGGCCGGTACCGCTGCCGTCAGGACGGTGGCTGCGAGCACAGCGCCGATCCCGGCCTTTTTCAGAAATGAAGTCATCGTCTGTCCTTTCAGCCAGTTTTCAAAGCTCAACCAAACAACGCCGTGCTGCCGAGCTTGATAATCGATCTATCGGCGCCCGCCTGAACGCTGCGGGAATGCCATGTTCATGCGGCGTTTAGCCAGCGCCATCTTGCGAGGCGCCACGCGCTCGGGCAGAGCGCGCGCATGGCATATTGGCTGATCCGATCCGAACCCGCCGCTTATAGCTGGGACGCATTCGTCGCTGAAGGGCGCACCGAATGGACCGGCGTGAAGAATGCGACCGCCGCGATCCACTTGCGCGCGATGGCGGTGGGCGATGGCCTGATTTTTTACCATTCGAACGACGGCAAGGAAGCCGTCGGCACCGCCTGTGTAACGCGCACCTTCCAGCCCGACCCGACCGATCCGAAATGGGTGTCGGTCGAAGTCGAATGCGTCGCCAAGCTCCCCAAGCCGGTGACGCTCGCGACGATGAAAGCCGAACCGCGCCTGAGCGAACTGCGGATGATCAAGCAATCGCGGCTGTCGGTCAGCCCGGTCACCGACGCCGAATGGACGGTGATCATGGAACTCGCAGGCGCTTGACCCGCCACATACGTATTCCGCTTCCCGCCCGCCGCCGCGCGCGCCACACTCCCGCGACAAGATAATCGGGAGAGAAGTGATGCGTCTGCTGGCCTTGATGGGAACGGCGCTCGCGCTCGTAACCGCGTTTCCTGCAACGGCGCAGGTGCCGCCGCGCTACACGCCCAAGCCCTATGTCACGCTTACCCATCCGGCGTGGAGCCGCGACGCGACGCTCTATCAGCTCAACACGCGCCAGTTCACGCCCGAGGGCACGTTCAAGGCGGCAGAGGCCCA
>JAIETY010000168.1 GCA_019744885.1 Sphingomonas sp. | reverse complement strand
CGGCCTTCTCGCGGTCGTCGCACGGCGCGCCGGTGCCCGCCTGGTCCTCAACGAGATCGATCCGGCCCGCGCCGACATGCTTGCTGCCGCCTTCCCAGATGTGGCTGTCACACGTCACGATGCCGAGCTGATCCACGATCTTCTGCCACCCACGATCCGGCCCACTGCCGTCCTCATCAACCCGCCATTCTCGCGCAGCATCGGTCGCCATGCCGACCCGCTGGCTGCCTTCCGGCATCTTCGCGCCCCACTCATGCGGCTCGGCGCCGGAGGTCGCTGCGCTGCGATCCTGCCTGATCGCATCGACACATCGAGCCGCGCCTGGGCCAAGGCGACTGCGGGTTGCGCGCTGACCCTCCACCTCGAGCTGCCGGCGAACGCCTATGCCAAGCATGGCACCAGTCAGACAGTGAAGATCATGGTGCTGGAGAAAGGCACCGGCGATCACGCAGAGCTGCTCCGGTGCGGATCCCTCGCCGAGGCGCTCGCCGCGATCGTGGCGAGCGCCGGCAGCCCCGAACCTGTCGCGCGTGTGAACGCCAACAAGGCACAGGGTACGCCGGTGGTATTCGCCGGTGGCCGCCTGACCTTCGCCACTGACGACGACATGAAGACGTTTGCCGACAACCTGCTTACCACCCTCAACAAGGTTCGCGCCCGTGTTGGCGATATGTATCTTGTCCATGGCGGCGATATGAAGGGAATCGAGCGGCTTGCGGCATCCTGGGCCGATCAGAACGGGATCCAGCAAGTGCGGTTCGGCCTTGATCGCAAGCTCGGCGATCGCGCGGGTTTCCGCCGCAATGAGCAGATGCTCTCGCTCAAGCCGAGGTTCGTGATCGCGTTTCAAGGTAACGGCGTCACCGAGCGCCTCGTGATCGAGGCGAAAGCCCGCAACATCCGAGTGGTGGATCGTCGTGGTCCGCTGGGCGTAGCGCCTGCATCGCTCAATGCCGGACGGCAGCAGCGCTCAAGCTAGGCTCGCTTGGGGCACCGTATTTCCGGTGCCCCTACTGCGATATCTGATTGAACGGCGGAACTCACTGTGGCGATGAAAGGCATTAAACGATCCAGTTCACGACCTTCAATGGCGGTGGTCTAAACGGCCGCTTGTGCCGTATTCCGCCATTCGGCTCACTCAAACCTGCCGGTCGGCAATGCGCCCATAAATTGCCGTTAGCCATCGTTTCGGCCGATCCCAAAACCTGCCACTCCTCGAGGTGGCACTGGCTGGTGCGACGGCAGGTTCGCACACCCCGCTGGAGTGCGGCATTTGGATTAAGCCCGCTGATTACTCAGCGGCGATGTGAAAAGACTCTTCGGCCGCAGCTAATCCCTTGCCGGCCAGCCAAGCGAGGACGCCGTCTGCAATCTCCTGCCAGCCTTGTTCAGCAAAGAGGAAATGCGACCGGCCAGGATAGGCGACGAACTCGGCGGGTGCCTTGGCCTTGTCATAGGCCCGCCAGATCCGCTTGATCATCGCGGGGTCTGCCGTCTTGTCCTTCAACCCGGCGATCAGCAGCAGCGGACTCGATAGCCCGTTGAACGACACGCCATTGCCGATACCGATCGCTGCCTGAAAATAGGGGCGGCCCGGCGCGGGCACGACATAGGTATCATAAGCGTCGTCGACGATTCCGGCGGGCAGCGTGTTGGCAAACGTCCCGGCAAACCCCTCGCGCGACATGGTGAGCACGCGGTTCCAGCCGTTCCATGATGTCAGCACCGGCAGCGCGCTCAGCACCGAGCGCAGGCCGGGAAAGACGCCGCGCGGTGGCGCCGGGTCGAGCACCGCACCTGCGAGGCCCAGGCCGCGATCGAGCAGCATCAGCGTGATCAGGCCGCCAAAGCTGTGGCCAACGATGATCGGCGGTTCGTCGAGCTTGGCGATCTCGGCGGCATAATGATCGACGATATCGACGACATTCAGCGTCGCCAGCGCCGGATCGGGGCTGCGGCGAAGCGAGGGAATGGGGCGGTCCATATGCGGCCAAGTTGGCGCGACCGTCTTATAGCCCGCCGCTTCGACATAGGATCGCCAGCCGTCCCAAGCCTTCGGGGTAAGCCAGGCGCCGTGTACGAACATTATAGTCTTGGTCATGTCGGTCACTCCTTGTGGAGCCCGATTTATGCCGGGGGACGCCGTGCCGCTGCCATTGTGCGGGGGTGTCGCCGGATCATGCTTAGGTATGATGCGCCAGCCCAAGCAGATAATGGCGGTGCAGCCCCGGTCCGCGCGACATCCTGTCCCGTTCAACCGACAGGGAAACGCGACATGAGCAAGATCCTCATTCTCTATTACAGCAGCTATGGCCATATCGAGACGATGGCCGACGCCATTGCCGAGGGCGCGCGATCACAAGGCGCGACAGTCGATATTCGCAGGGTCCCGGAAACCGTGCCCGATGATATTGCGACGGCAGCGCATTATAAGCGCGACCAGGCCGCATCCGTCGCGACGATTGCCGAGCTCGAGCATTATGATGCGATCATCGTCGGCACCGGCACCCGGTTCGGGCGGATGTCGTCGCAGCTCGCGGCATTCCTCGATCAGGGCGGCGGCTTGTGGGCACGCGGTGCGCTCAACGGCAAGATCGGCGCAGCTTTCGTCTCGACCGCGACCCAGCATGGCGGGCAGGAAACGACCCTGTTCTCGATCATCACCAACCTGCTGCACTTCGGGATGACGATCGTCGGCTTGCCCTATAGCCATCAAGGGCAGATGAGCGTGGACGAGATCGTCGGCGGGGCGCCTTATGGCGCGACGACGATCACCGGCACGGATAGTTCGCGCGTCCCATCGGCGATCGATCTGGCCGGGGCGCGGCACCAGGGCGAGCTTGTCGCGCGGCTGGCCAACAAGGTTTTCGGCTGAGCGGGGCTAAGCGGCGCCGGGCATGGCGATGATCGGCGCGGGCAGCGTGACGATGAAGCGCGCGCCTGGATCGGCTTGGGCAGCCGCAATGGTGCCGCCATGCGCTTCGACGATCGAGCGACAGATCGAGAGGCCCATGCCCAGGCCTGAGGCTTTGGTCGTGAAAAAGCCCTCGAAAAGCTTGTTAGGCTGATCGAGCAAGCCGTGGCCATTGTCCGTCACTTCCAGCGATAGCCGACCGTCAGGCAGCGTCGCGGTGGCGATGCCCAGCCGCCTCTGGTCGCAGCCAGCCATTGCTTGCAAGGCGTTAACCGCCAGGTTGACGATCACTTGCTGGATTTGCGTGCGGTCCATTGGCACGATGGGCAGGTCAGCGCCGAGTTGTAGGTCGACAACGACATTCTGCGCCTTCAATTCATGGTCGAGGAACAGCACGACTTCCTCCACCAACGCATTCAACGACAAGGGCAGCCGCTCGGGCTCGCGCCGCTCGGCCATGTCGCGGACGCGCGCAATGATATCCGATGCGCGGCGGGCATCGGCGGCCATGCGCTGGGCCAGGCTGCGAACTTCCTCGATATCGGGGCTGTCGGCGGCGAGCCAGCGCAGGCTTGCCGCCGCACTGGTGGCAATCGCCGCCAGCGGCTGATTGACTTCATGCGCAATCGACGCCGTCAGCTCGCCCAGCATCGACACGCGCGCGGCATGGGCAAATTCGGTTTGCACTTTCTGGAGCGCCGCTTCGGCTTGCTTGCGGGCGGAAATATCGACCACGCCGATCAGAATGACGCCGCGCTTGCGATTGTCCTGCGACAACGAGACGGTGAACAGAACGTCGACCAGCGCCCCGTCCAACCGGTAGAGCTTGGTTTCGGTGACGATATGCGGCTGCCGCGACATCGTCGCGACCAGCGCGTCGACATAGACAGGCTCGCTTGCTTCCGGCCAGAAATCGGCGATCGTCCGGCCGATGATCGCGTCGCGGGTTTCGGCGCCGAAGAACGCGAGGCCGTTCACATTGAGGTCGATCACTTCGGCGCGCTGCATCGTCGTGCGGACGAAGTCGCGATTGGCCATCAGGTACGCGCGCAGATCAGTGACGCCTTGATCGCGCAGCGGGATCAACATCGCGCCGACGCGCGTGAAATCGACTTCCCAAAACGCCACCGCCATCGCCTGGAACATGTTGCGATAGCGGTATTCGCTGATCCGCAGCGCATCCTCGGTCGCCTTGCGCTGCGAAACGTCGCGCGCGGTCTCGATAATGCGCAGCGGCGTGCCGTCGGGCTCGACTTCAGTGGTCCAGCGCACGTCGATGACACGCTCTTCGCCAACGGCGGTCGAGCGGATCAGCTCGCCTTCCCACGATCCTTCGGCAAAGGCCTGCCGCTGCAATTGGCCGATGTTATCGTGCCGGGTGGCCAGCAATTGGTTGATGTCGCGGCCCAGCGCCGCCGATCGCGGCCAGCCATAGAGCAGCTCGGAGCCCTTGTTCCACGACAGGATCGTCCCAGCCGCATCGCAGGTAACAACGCTTTCATGGACCAGGTCGAGGATGTCGGTTTGAGTCGCCACGACGCTATCGTCCCCGAAATGCCGCTAGCGGTCCAGCGCGCCGCGGATCAAGGCGGCGAGATCGTCTGCTTCGAAGGGCTTGCGGAGAACACAGAGCACGCCTTGCGCCGCCGCCAGGGCGTCGATCCCCGGTTCGGTCCGCGCTGTTACCATGATGACCGGCAGGCCGTTCTTGAAGCGCGCGGCAAGGTCGATGCCGCTTAGGCCCGGCAATTGGTAATCCGACACCAGGCAGGAAGCGCGGTTCGCCGCATCACTGGCGAGAAACGTCTCGGCCGAGCCAAAGCCTTCGCCATCATAACCCATCGACCGCACCAGCCCGACCAGCGCGGGCCGCATCGAATCGTCGTCTTCGACAATGGCAATCAACGGCTTGGTCACGCGCGAAACCCTATGTGCAGCGATGATGCCGCAATCCGAACCCGCTGTCGCAGATCGCCGACGGGCTGGCGATCATCTGATGGTATTAGGCGGTGACCCCAAGCCGCTGCGCCATGCGCACCAGATCGGGTAAGGTGCGCGCCCCCATCTTGCGCATCGCCGCGCCGCGATGGATCTTGACCGTCACCTCGCTCAGGCCGAGCTCGAAGGCCGCCTGCTTGTTCATCTGGCCCGCGGTCACCAGCGCCATCACTTGTTGTTCGCGTTGTGACAGCGTGGCGTGGCGCGCGTGCAGGTCGGCATCGTCGACGGCCAGTGCGCGCCGCTGGCCGTCCCTGGCGATTGCTGCTGTGACGGCGTCGAGCATGTCCTGATCGCGGAACGGCTTGACGAGAAAATCGACCGCGCCGGCTTTCATCGCCCGCACGCTCATCGGAATGTCGCCGTGGCCGCTCATCAGAACCACGGGCAGGCCAATGCCGAGCGCATCGAGCTGATCCTGAAAGTCGAGCCCGCTCATCCCCGGCATCCGCACGTCGAGCACCAGACACCCCGGCAGGTCAGGCCGGGTCGACGCCAGAAAGTCCGCGACCGACGCATGCTGCTGGCAAGCCAGCCCGACCGACCGAAACAGGCTGTCGAGCGCCATGCGCAGCGAGTCATCGTCATCGATGATGTGGATCATGGCCTCGGTCTGCACCTCGATGGGTTTATCCCTGCCGCCGCCGCACTGCAACGTCGGCAGGGATGAAGCGGCTTCAAACCAGCGCGGCGTCGAGCGTGATCTCGGCATTGAGCACTTTCGACAGCGGGCAATTGGCCTTGGCACCGGCAGCGGCGGCCTGGAAAGTCGCGTCATCCGCCCCCGGGATGGTCGCGCGCAGCGTGAGGTTCACCGTGGGGATGAAGAAGCCGCCATCGCCTTGTTCGAGCGTGACCACCGCCTTGGTGTCGAGCGCCGACGCAGTCAGGCCTGCCTCGGCAAGCACGAGCGTCAATGCCATCGTGAAGCAGGCGGCATGGGCGGCGGCGAGCAATTCCTCCGGGTTCGATCCGGCGACCCCTTCGAACCGGCTGGCAAAGCCATAGGGATAGCTAGCCAGCGCGCCGCTTGCGGTCGTGATCGCGCCCTTGCCGTCCTTCAGGCCGCCTTCCCAATGGGCGGAACCGGTACGTTGAATCTTCATGGCTCATTCCTTTCGGTTGATTGGTTGCGTTTCGGGTCAGCTGTTGCGGACAAAGCTGGCGATCATGTCGGCCGCCAGCTCGGGATATTGGTGCTGCGGACCATGCCCGCAGTCGGGATAGGTCGCGACGAACAGCGTCGGCCACGCATCGTTCAGCGCGTACCAATTCTCGACCGGAAAGATGAGATCATGGTCGCCGCACAGCGCCAGCACCGGGATGTCGGTTGCCCGAAAGAAGGCCGCATAGGCGCCGTCAGGATCGGGGAAGGGCGTCGACGGATCGCTCGATGCCCACATTGCTGCATTCATGATCTCGGGTGCGGTGGCATGATCGAGCACGTCGCGGCGCGCGGCGATCCGGGCCATCGATGCATCGCCCAAGCGGCGGCTTCTGGCTGAATTGGGCTCGAAGAACAGGATGTATTCGTCCTCCACCGTATAGGTCAGCTTGGTGGCGGTTTCGAAGAACAGCGGCTCAGGCTGCTTGACCATAAGCCCCGGCGGCATCGTCGCAATCGCCAGGACATGGCTGGCTTTCTCAGGGTACATCGCCGCAAAAACAAGCGCGGCAAAGCCGCCCAGTGACCAGCCGCCGATGACGACCCTGCCCAGTTCAAGGGCATCGACCAGATCGTTCACATCGCGCGCCATGTCGGCCTTGGCGTAGCTCGCGGTGCCGGTCGACAGGCCAAGGCCGGAATAGTCGAACACGGTCACGGTGAAGTTCTCTGCCAACCGATCGAGGAAAAGCGGATCCCACATGTCCATCGTGCCCCGCAGGCGGATACAAAGGACGAGATTGGGGCCGGTGCCGAAGGTCCGGTAGGCCAAGGTCCGCCCACCGACGTCGACCAGTCGGTTCGGCGCGGTCAGGGCGGTGGGTCGTGCAAGCACATCGTGCATTGTTATTCTCCTTCAGGCTGCGAGTTCGGAAAATGTAGCGAGCGCTGCCACCAGTTCGGTCGTGGTGATCACCGCATGGGCAAAGGTCGGGCCGTTGATGTCGTGGGCACAGTGCATCGCCTCGGCGCTGGCGGCGGCCGTCGCATCGCGCACCAGCGTGACGTGATAGCCCAGCTCGACCGCATACTTGCCGGTGCTTTCGATGCAGGTGTTGGCGATGAGGCCGATGAGCACGACATGTGTAATGCCCTTCTGTTTGAGCAGCGTGTCGAGGTTGGTGTTGGCAAAGCCGCTGCTCACCCAATGTTCGGTGGCGATCAGGTCGCCCGGCTGCGGCGCGAAATCGGGGTGCCATTCACCACCCCATTCGCCCGCCGCGAAGATCTGCATCTGGTAGCCACCAGCCATATAGGGACTCGGATGGTCCCAGGCGTCGAGCTCGCCGGGGCGCCAGCGGTGATGCGGGACGATCACGATCTGCATCTGCGCCTGCCGTACCGCCGCCGTTACCAGGCGCAGATTGTCGAGCGTCCCGACCGCCGTCGCTACCTCAGCGACCATCGGCCAGAGCTTGCCTTCGGGCGCGAGAAAGTCGTTGTAGGGATCGACGAACAGCAATGCCGTCCGCTTGATGTCATGGATCGGGCCATCGCCTGCGCCAGCTATCATGTCTGCCTCCGTCAACTGCCGTCCAGCTTGCCTGGCGGCATGTGCGGGTGATCATGCGTGCGTGGGCAGACCGGTTGAATCGTCCGTCGGGGTGGACGAGCCATACTAACGTATGATCGTGCTATCCCCGAGGACCAACGCCACCCTCTAGACTCTCGGCTGTTGGCAAGGCTTTCGTGCAAAGCCGCGCAGGGTTCGACGTTTGATTCTAATTGAACGAGCGTGGGAAATGGAGACCCGCCCGTTAAAGCCTGGACGGCTGCCTGTCGGTTTTGGCCGTTCGGCTGGCCAGCGAAACGAGTGTCCGGTTTCAGCGATTAGCTGCACGGGAGCGGAAAGTACTAAATCGGCCCAGCATTACTCGCCCATGGACGCAGCGGGGCTTAATGCGCGAACGTCGGCTATCGCCTGGTGCAGCCGTTGAACGACCCGAGCGGCCATAGCAGGAAAGTCCCATCAACTGTCATTTAGCCGTCGCCGCATGAACGCTGATCGCTATCAGTCATGTGGTCGCTTCCCAAACCGTATAGGCTGGCCGGTCGGCCGTTGGTAAACTGGTTAGCATTCTTCTCTGCCGCTAGCTCGCAGTCGGTTTCGCCCAGATCATGCCGTGTCGGATGCCCGAGGAAACCCACCCTCTGCGTTGTCAGCCAATCGGCTCGAACTGCCACCGCGTGGTTGGCGGCCGGTCTCCACAGTGTCCTCAGCCGACGCCAAGTGCAATTGAGATGACGAGCGGCTGGTTGTTGCCCGGAGGTTGGCAGGATGTGGGGGAGTTGGTGCCTGTGACTTAAATTCCGGAGCGCCGATATGGGCGAGCATCGATTACCATACTGCATGGTTTCCCGTCGTCGTGACGGCACAAAGAGATAATCCCTTCTCTTTCACCTGACCCCTAAGTCGGCCGCCCGCCGCCTCCAACCCGCGATCCTGCGGGCCGAGTTGCCGTGTTCCACGGCTGCCCGCACCACCCCTTGTCTCGGGGTTCCCCTTGCGCGGCACGCGCGCTGCGGTGGAGGCACCGTCCTGGCCGCCTTTTTCGGGGATCAGTCGAAGGGATCATCCTTCGGCCGACAGATAAGGAAACCTCGACATGCAGAATATCGTCATCCTCGCCGGCAACGTCGGCGCAACCCCGGAAGTCCGCACCACGCAGGGCGGCACCAAGATCACCCACTTCTCCCTCGCCACCTCACGGCCCAAGCGCGACAGCGACGGCAAGGTCATCAAGGATCGCGACGGCTACCGCGTCGAGGACACCGAGTGGCACCGGATCACCTGCTTCAACGGCGTCGGCAAGACCGTCGAGGAGTATGTCGCCAAGGGCATGAAGGTGATGGTCCGCGGCCGCATCCACTACACCAGCTGGACCGACCAGGACGACGTCAAGCGCTACGGCACCGAGATCATCGCCGACGAGGTCACCTTCCTCACCCGCGCGCGCCAGGCATCCGAACAGTCGGGCAACGGCAACGACACGACCGAAGACGACGACATCCCCTTCTGAGGCGGGATGGCCCGGTGGCGATAGCTACCGGGCCTTTTCGCATGTTCGCGGCCGGATTTCTCAATGCGAACTCGACAGGGTGCCAGGGAGTGGCCTCGCTAGCATGCCGCAATGTCACGTTCGGATCGGCAGTAGCGAAGCGCTCGCGCGCATTGCGAAGTGATGGCAATTCTGCCATCTTGCTATCAACAATTTCAATCACCGCGGGAGTGCTATCAACCATGGCTGCCGTCACAATCCGCAACCTGTCCGATGAGACATACCGCGCCTTGAAGGTGAGAGCGGCCAATCACGGTCGCAGCGCTGAGGCCGAAATGCGCGAAATCCTCGAGCTGGCCGCGCGGCCGACAGATCGTGTCAGGCTGGGATCTTTGCTGGCCGCCATCGGTCGCGAGGCTACTATGAGCGATGCAGAAGCAGAGCATTTCGCGCAGCTACGGGACAAGACGCTCGCCGCGCCGATGCGCTTCGAGTGATCCTGCTCGACACCAACGTGATATCGGAGCCTTGGAAACCCTTGCCGGACCCGCGTGTCCTGGCATGGATCGATGCTCAAGCGATCGACACGCTCTACCTTTCGGCCGTAACCGTGGCCGAGCTTCGTTTCGGCATTGCCGCCATGCCGGCCGGCAAGCGACGCGACACGCTCGATCTGCGGTTGGAGCAGGACGTATTGCCCCTGTTCGATAATCGCATCCTGCCGTTCGACCTCAGTGCCTCACGCGCATTTGCCAAAGTGATGGTCCTGGCGAAGGAGGCAGGAAGAGCGATTGCAACGGCCGATGGCTATATCGCCGCCACCGCGGCCGCACATGGCCTGATGGTTGCCACCCGTGACACGAGCCCGTTCGAGGCCGCCGGGCTGGGCATCATCAATCCCTGGAACACAGCGCTCTGATTTCGGACAATCGCCAAGCGCGGCGCGCTGCGTGTTCCAGCTTCTTCTGGCGCCGACCAAGCTTCATCGCAGGGTTCGTCAATGATGCCCCTGAGAGGCAGACAAGCCTCAGTGCGCGGTAAGCGCTGATCCGGGCCGGGCTCCGTCAACACGGGGGAGCATCGTTCCGACCAACCCGGCAGCTTCACCCGCTCTTTGAGGCGCAATCCTTGGTCGCTCCCGCGGCCTTATACGATCAACCCGTAAAGGGTCCGTACGCTCGCGCTACGGCCTTTTGCCGTGCCGCCAAAAGATGATCGCGGCCACGAGATCGAAACTTCGGGCGCCAGTCGAGCGGGATGAACCCGCCGGCTTAGCCAAGGAGCCTCGATATGTTTACCGACATCTGGACCGCCCGCCGCAGCGCACTCAGCCTCTCGAAGAACCTCATGGTCGCAACGATGGTCATCGCCATCGGAACCCAGTTTGGCGTCATCACCGCGGACGATTGCGACGGCGACGTTTCGATCGTCAACGAATATGATCCCTTCGCCTGACCTCAAGGCGGGGGCTTCGCCCCCGCCCCTTCTCGTGTGAGATTGCCCTTGGATGATGTAACCGACCAAGCCAGCGCACATTTTATCAACTCGACCCCTTCGGGAACGCACTGTCGAACATGTTTTCGTTGGGGAAGCGCTGCCGCGGCTCTGGCAGTTGGGCGTGCCCTGCGTCGAGGTGCTGCGATCCGAGTGCGATGCCGGCGGCTAGCCCCAAGTGATGGGCTATCGAAACGTCACGCGGCATATCCAGTTTAAGACCAAGACGGTGGACGGCCA
The DNA here is from genome assembly GCA_019744885.1 of Sphingomonas sp. GTDB lineage: Bacteria > Pseudomonadota > Alphaproteobacteria > Sphingomonadales > Sphingomonadaceae > Sphingomonas. Next base: position 469 of record JAIETY010000168.1, on the reverse strand, counting down.
GACCGATGCCGTAAGGATCAACGTCAGGCTAATGGACAAGCCGAGCGGGTGTGTCCTGTGGATCGTCGTGACGCCAGACCTCGTATTCGACCATTATCTCTGGTTCGGGGGTGAGCCGGGTGAACCGCTGCCCGATATCAGCGCGAACATGATCGCCAAACACAGCAAGGGGACGTCGCTGGGCAAGAAAAACGAACGGCCGATGCACCGGGTGATCGCAAGGGGGAAATTCGAGAGGATCCAGGCGCTCGACCTGATCCTGGGCAAGCTGTTCGGACAATTGCCTTAAGGGCGTTCGGGCACCGGCTGCGCCGGACCGGGCTCTAGGCTGGCGCCCCGAGCCCCGTGCCGGGTCTCGGTAGGGTAGACGCGAGACGCCTCTTTCGAGGACGCCCCAGCGCCTCCCCCCGAACCGTGCTTGCACCTTTCAATGCACACGGCTCTCCATTCTGACAGGCATCCGGCCACC
>JAIETY010000063.1 GCA_019744885.1 Sphingomonas sp. | reverse complement strand
GTTTCGGGTTCGAAGAAAAACTGCGTGATCCCGCGCGTCGCGCCCGCATCGAGCTTGCGCTTCAGATTGTCGAGATCATCGGCATCGTCGCGCGAATTGGGGTGGCGTTCGGGATAGGCGGCAGTCGAAATCTCAAACGGGTGAAGCTTCTTCAAGCCCGCCGTCAGGTCGGCGGCATTGGTATAGCCGTCCGGGTGCGGCACGAACGCGTCGGCGCCGGGTGCATCGCCGCGAAGTGCGACGATATGCCGCACGCCCGCTTCCCAATAGGCATGCGCGATCTCGGCAATCTCAGCCTTCGATGCTTCGACGCAGGTCAGGTGCGCGGCGGCGGCCATCGGCGTTTCGCGCTGGATGCGCGCGACCGTCGAGTGGGTGCGCTCGCGCGTCGTGCCGCCCGCGCCATAAGTGACCGACACGAAACGCGGGCCGAACGGCTCGAGCGTCTTGACCGTTTCCCACAGCGCCTCTTCCATCTTCTCGGTCTTGGGCGGGAAGAATTCGAAGCTCACTTCGGCGTCGCCCGCCAGATCGGCGAACAACGGCGCATCAAGCGCGCGGCGGGCTTCCTCAAGCTGGGGGACCGACATATTCATGCTGCAATTGCCTCTTTGAGCGGGCTGCCGGCCTTGCGGCCGAGCCAGAGTTTGACCGTGAGTTCGCCGCCGCCGAGCGTTTCGGTGCGCACCGGCGCGAGACCCGCAGCGGCGAACCAGCCGAGGATCTGCTCGTCTGAAAAACCCAGCCTGGTGTGGCCCTCACTCGACCGGAATTCCTCGCGCTCATGCGGCGCAAAATCGGCGATCAGCAGCCGCCCGCTTGGCGCCAGCACGCGCGCAGCTTCGGCAATCGCGGCGCCGGGCTGCTGCGCGAAATGGAGGACGTGGTGGATGATCGCGGCGTCGGCGGCGGCATCGGCCATCGGCAACGCATAGAGATCGGCCTGACGTAGCTCGGCGTTGAGCAGCCCGCGCTCGGCGAGCTTGGCGCGCGCAAGCCGCAGCATTTCGGACGAACGGTCGATCCCGAGCGCGCTCTTGGCGAGTGGGGCGAAGAGTTCGAGCATGCGCCCGGTGCCGGTACCGATGTCGATCAGCGTTGCGATCGGCGCGTCGCCCAAAATCTGGCGCATCACCGATTCGACATCGGTCTCCGCGATGTGCAGCGACCGGATCGCATCCCACTGCCCCGCATTGGCCTCGAACCAGGCATTGGCCGCCGCGGCGCGATCAGCCCGCACGGCCGCGAGCCGCGCGGCATCGGCAACCGCCCAATGATCGCTTTCGCGCGCGCGCCAGCTATCGATTGCTGCCATCGCGGGCGCCACCAGCGCGCGCTCGCCGAGTGCCACAAACACCCAGCTGCCTTCCTTGCGCCGTTCAGCGAGCCCCGCGTCGCACAGGATCTTCACATGGCGCGACACACGTGGCTGGCTTTGGCCGAGCACTTGCGCGAGTTCGCCGACCGACAGCTCCATTGTCTGGATCAGCGCCATGATGCGCAGCCGCGTCGCATCAGCGAGGGCACGGAAGATTTCGAGCGCGAGCATCATCGGATCATGATATAAAGATATCTTTATATGAATGCAACGACGATCACAGCGCTAACGGCCATTGCGCGCGTCCGGACCCCGGATTAGCGTCCGCGCGTTACCGCCTCACCGATAAACGCGACAAGGATCTGGTTGATGAAAAAGCTTGCCGCCCTGCTTGCACTCCCGCTGGCGATCGGGCTCGCCGCGTGCAGCCCCAAGGCGCAGAACGAAACCGCCGATGCGATCACGGCCGACGCCAATGCGACGATGTCCGAAGCGACCAAAGACGTCGATGCCGCTGGCGACCGCGCGCTGGGCGGCATGGACAATGCGGTCGACACGGTCGGCAACACGATCGACGACGCGACGGCCAAGGGCAAGGAAAAGGCCAGCCAGGGCCTGCGCGACGCCAGCAACGCGATTGATCGATGAAGGCCGCAGCCGCGCTGATGTTGCTCGCGCTGCTCGGCGGCTGTGGATCGACCGCCGCCGACCCGAGCGGTGTCAGCGCGACCGAAGCGAGCCAGCTCAACGACGCCGCTGCGATGATGGACGCAAACAGCGTCTCGGCAGAGGCCGTCGGCGCCAATCAGGCCGGGGAGGCCAAGTGATGACACGACGTCTGGGCGTAACCGATCTCGATGTCGCGCCGCTGGTGCTCGGCGGCAATGTCTTCGGCTGGACCGCCGACAAGGCCGCTAGTTTTGCCGTGCTCGATGCCTTTGTCGCCGGGGGCGGCACGATGATCGACACCGCCGATGTCTATTCGGCCTGGGCGCCGGGCCATCAGGGTGGCGAATCCGAAAGCGTCATCGGCGAGTGGTTGCGCAGCAGCGGCAAGCGCGACGCGGTGCAGATTGCGACCAAGGTCGGGATGCTGCCGGGCGAAGGCGGCGCCAAGCTCGCGCCCGCACGGATCGCCGCCGCCTGCGATGCGTCGCTCAAACGGTTGGGTGTCGACACGATCGACCTCTATTTCGCGCATCAGGATGATGAGGATGTACCGCAGGACGAGGTGCTCGGCGCCTTTGCGCGGCTGATCGAGGCGGGCAAAGTGCGCGCGCTCGGCGCGTCGAACTTCCACGCCGCGCGGCTTAAGTCGGCGCATGACCTTGCGATGGCGCATGGCCTGCCGAGCTATCACGTGCTCCAGCCCGAATATAATCTCGTCAGCCGCCACAAGTTCGAAGGCGAGCTGCAGGATTATTGCGTCACCCACAACATCGGCGTTGTGCCCTATTACGGCCTCGCCTCGGGCTTTCTGACCGGCAAGTACCGCAGCGCCGACGATCTTGGCAAAAGCGTGCGTGGCGGGCGGATGACGCCGTTGCTCGAAGGCAAGGGCAAGGCGGTGCTGGGTGCAATGGATGCAGTGGCGGAGGAGACTGGCGCAACGCTCGCGCAAATCGCGCTGGCGTGGCTCGCGGCGCAACCGGGGGTGACGGCGCCGATCGCGAGTGCGACGAGCGTCGCGCAGATCGAGGAACTGCTGGGCGCGATGACGCTCGAGCTGACCCACGACCAGCTCGAGCGCCTGACCGTCGCGGGTGCCTAGCGCAGCGTTGCCACGCCCATGCTTGCAAGCTCACGCCGCGCCATTGCATGCATGGTCGTAACGCGATCACCGATCTCAATTTCTTCGTCAGGTAGCTGCAACATGCGCTGATAGAGCGCGCGCGCCGCGTCGGCGCGATTGGTGTGGCGATAGACGATCGCCAGATTGAGGGTGAGGTCGCTGTCCCAGGTGAACAGCTTGCGCTGCCGGTCGATCAGCGCCTCGGCAGCGGCATAATCGCCGCGCATGATTTCTTCAGATCCATTCGAATTGCTTTTGGCCGCATGCACGAGGCTAGCATCCCCGAGCGCGGCAGCGGCAATCAAGACAAGATGGGTCCACTTCATTGTTCGCGTCTCCCTGAAGCACAGAGGCAGATCGCCAATGTTTCACTTCAGTGACGCTAATGTTTCATTTTGATGACAAGTCGTCAAGCGCCTTGCGATAGGGGGCTGCCGTCCTCAATTTTCGACGTCGACATCGACCTCGCGGACGCGCCGCAATTGCCGCGCGGCGTCGGTCAATCGGCGGATTTCCTCGCGAATTGCGCGTCCTTGCGGAATGTCTTGCAGCACCAGATCGCCACCCGATGTGGTCGCATCGCTCGACCGGATCGTGATCGTGCCAATATCGGTGAGTTGGTTGATGACGGAATAGGCGATCGTCGTGTCCTTGATGCGGTAGAGCTCGATCTCGTCGGTGGTTTTGTTGAGGATGCCGCGCCGGATGATCAACCGCTGGTCGGTGAGTTCATAGCTGACCGCGATATTGCTCAGCCACCGCCACACGACAATCACCAGCCCGACGCCGATCAGGCACAGCAGCAGCGTTCCCCAGCCCGCCAGACTACCCAGCAGCCAGCGCCACGTGCTCGAACGAAAGGTCGTGACCGATTTTTCCATGGCTGTTCTCCTGTGACCTTCGGGGCTTCGGGTTTCGTTGGCCCACTCCCCCCGTTCGCCCTGAGCTTGTCGAAGGGCCGTCCTTCTGCTGCGATAACGTCGCAAAAGAAGGGCAGTGCTTCGACAGTGAACAGGTGAAACGTCCCCCGGACGTTTCAGTCAAGCCCGGGGGGCTTGACGACCTGTTCACCAGCACGAGCGGGTTGAGGGTGATTCCATCGAAGTCGGTGTTTCCCCAGCGCAAACATAGCGCCCTGCTCAATCGGCGGCAAAGCGGATCGGCGACAGCCCGCGCTCGCGCTCGACGATGATCAGCGCGCGCCCGGCGGGGGGCGCCGATCGCTGCGGGCAATCGGCGCGCAGGCATTGGCGACAGCCCAGACCAATCGGCGTCGCCTCGCCAGCCAGATCGATCCCGCGCGCGGCGGCAAGCGGCGCAGCGAGATCGGCGGCCACGCCGAGTCCGACCGCGAACTCCGCCCCGGTCGCGCCGTAGCGGCGCCCTTGCGGCGTGACGGTACGCGCCATCGTGAACCAGCGGCTGCCGTCTTCGAGCGCGACGAGATGGACCGTCAGCGCGCCCGGCCGTTCGAACGCCATGTGCAGGCGCCACAAAGGGCACCGCGCCTCGGCTTCAGCAAGCGGCGCCGCGCTCGCCCCCGAAAAGCGCTTCGATGCCTGCCCCGCGCGATCAATGCGCACCATGAAGAAAGGCAGCCCGCGCGCACCAACGCGCTGGAGCGTGGTCAGCCGGTGGGCGACTTGCTCGAACCCCGCACCGAAGCGCCGCTGGAGCAGTTCGATGTCATAGCCGGTCGCCTCGCACGCCCGCAGGAAACGCGCATAGGGCATCATGACGGCGGCAGCGAAATAGCTGAGCAAATGCCGCCGATAGAGCCGCTCCGCCGCACGGTCGGCAAAGCTGCCGCCCTTGACCAGCGCTTCGATCTCCGCGCGACCTTCGATCTGGCCGAGCTGGAAGGCCGCGGCAAAGGCGCGCGAGGCCGGGTCGAGCAGTTCGGAAAGCTGCAACTGGCGCGCATGCAGATCGAGCCGACGCAGCATGTCGGGCATCACTTCGACCGGCAGCACGCGGATCGCGAGCTGGTGCTTCACACGCAGCCGCTCGGCAATCGCGCCATATAGGTCGCCCGCGCCGAGCCGAAGTTCGTCGGCCAGCGCCTCGGCGACGGCGTCGAGATCGGGGAAGTGATTGCGCCAGCGCTCGATCTCGCGGCGGACTTCGGCGACCGGATCGGCGACATCACCGGCTGAATGAATCCCGCCACCGAGCCGGTCATAGGCGCGGGCAAAGGCTTCGGCGCCACCGGGGGCAGCGGCGAGCCATTCGGTCAGCTCGGCGCGATCGACTTCGAGATCGGCGAACAGCGGATCGGCCAACCGCCGCCGCAGCGCGGCTTCGCCGCCGCCGGGCTCGCCGACGGCAAGGCTGCGCGCGTCGAAGTCGAACTGCTCGGCCAGCCGCACAAGCAGTGTCGCCGAGAGCGGGCGCTGATTGCGCTCAAGCAGGTTGAGATAGCTCGGTGAGATCGCAAGCATTTCGGCCATCGCGGCCTGCGTCAGCCCGGCCTGGCGACGGACACGGCGCACGGCATAGCCTGCAAACAGCTTTTGATCGGCCATCGCCATATTCTGCCGCGCGCGCCATTGCTTGTAAAGATATTACAACGCGACAGAGATGGTGCAGTTTTGCGCGCACAGCCTGACCGCATTTACGCGCGCTTGGCCTCGCCATTGGCCTTGCTGCGGCCCAACAGCGAGCCAATACGACGGTCCGAGCAAGGGCCGACCGCCAAAAAGGACGTGCAATGACCTTCGAAGACCTGATTCCCGCACCGATTGGCCGCTTCGACGGCATCACCCGCCCCTACACGCCCGAAGACGTGGCGAAGCTGCGCGGATCGGTGCTGGTCGAGCATACGCTGGCCCGTAAAGGGGCCAACAAGCTGTGGGAGCTGCTCCACACCGAGGATTATGTGAATTCGCTCGGCGCGCTCAGCGGCAACCAGGCGATGCAGATGGTCCGCGCCGGGCTGAAGGCGATCTACCTTTCGGGCTGGCAGGTCGCCGCCGACAACAACACCGCTGGCGCCATGTACCCCGATCAGTCGCTCTATCCCGCCAATGCCGGGCCGGAGCTGGCGCGCAAGATCAACAACACGCTCCAGCGCGCCGACCAGATCGAACATAGCGAAGGCGGGGCGAGCCGCGACTGGTTCGCGCCAATCGTCGCCGATGCCGAAGCCGGTTTCGGTGGCCCGCTCAACTGCTTCGAGATCATGAAGGCCTATATCGCGGCGGGTGCTGCCGGCGTTCACTACGAAGACCAGCTCGCGAGCGAGAAGAAGTGCGGCCATCTGGGCGGCAAAGTGCTGATCCCGACGCAGGCGCATATCCGCAACCTGGACGCCGCGCGGCTCGCCGCCGACGTGTCGGGTGTGCCGACGATCATCTGCGCGCGCACCGACGCCGAAAGCGCCAAGCTCATTACCAGCGACATTGACGAGCGCGACCATGAATTCCTGACCGGCGAACGCACTGCGGAAGGCTTTTTCCGCCTGAAGGACGGCACCGGCGTCGATCATTGCATCAAGCGCGGCCTTGCCTTTGCCGAGCATGCCGATCTGCTGTGGTGGGAAACCAGCTACCCCAATCTCGACGACGCGCGCCGCTTCGCCGAGGCGATCAAGAAGCAGTATCCGAACAAGATGCTGGCGTATAACTGCTCGCCGAGCTTCAACTGGGAAGCCAAGCTCGACAAGGACACGATCGCCAAGTTCCAGCGCGAAATCGGCGCGATGGGATACAAGTTCCAGTTCGTGACGCTCGCCGGCTTCCACCAGCTCAACTACGGCATGTTCGAGCTGGCGCGCGGCTACAAGGATCGCGGCATGGCGGCCTATAGCGAGCTGCAGCAGGCCGAATTCGCCGCCGAAGTGAATGGCTACACCGCGACGCGCCATCAGCGCGAAGTCGGCACCGGCTATTTCGATCTGGTCGCGCAGGCAGTCGCAGGCGGCGAAAGCTCGACCACCGCGCTCGCCGAATCGACCGAAGCCGCACAGTTCGCGACCGAAGCGGCTTGATCCACAGTCTTTAGTTTCGGGCCGACGCGAAAACGCGCGGTACCCGCTTTCCTGGGGAGGAAAGGTGCCCGCCGGAGGACGACTCCGGCGGGCATTTTCATGGGCAGCTCAGGCGGCGACGATGTGCGCGCGGAACCAGTAGGCAATGGCAGCTTCGTCGATCTCACCCGCCGCCAGCGCGAGCATGATCCGAATCGCGTCAGCTTTGTCGAACGCCAGCGCCACGCCATTCAGGTCGAGGAACAGGCGCGCCATCACCCAGGCCGTCCGCTTGTTGCCATCGAGGAACGAATGGTTGGGCGCGATGCCGAACGCATAGCAGGCCGCCAAAGCGCACAGATCGGTCTCGCCATAATTGAACCGGTTCACCGCGCGCGCGATTGCCGATTCGAGCAGGCCATCGTCTTTCACCCCCGCCAGCCCGCCATGTTCCGCGAGCTGGCGATCATGGACCGCCCGGGCGACGTCCGCGCCCAGGAAGCGCGGCGTCGCTTCCAGCGTCATCGCGCGAGCACCGCCAGGATGTCGCGATCGTCACGCATGATCTTCTCGGCTGCCGCCATGGCCTCGGCGAAATCAGGGTCGCGCGCGGCGAGCGTGAAATCGCCCGTCGCCGTTTCGGACAGGAACAGCTCGTCCCCCAGCGACACACGCAGGCGGGCCAGCACGTCCTTGGGCAGGATGACGCCGGTGGAATTCCCGATCTTGATGAGCTTGAGCGGCTTGTTCATACAAAAGTTATAACATTCGCACGCCCAAGTGGCAACATCGCAGCGCCCGCCTCCCTTAGCGCGGCATCACCGTCGCAGCGGGGGTGGGCGGCGCCACCGGATTGGCGCCCTCAGGCACCAATTCGACCACGTCGAGGATCGATTCGAAGCGCGGATAAGGCAGCACCAACCGCCAGCGCTTGTCACCCACGCGCTCGACATAGCCGACCAGATCGCGCGAGGCGTCGCGGCCATATTGCATCGCACGGCGCTCATCGCCGATCACCAGCGTCCCCAGAAATACCGCCCGCGACGCCGTGTCGCGAAAAAACACGCCCGCCGGCCGCTGCGCGCCTTCGAGCTTGTAGAAGGTCGGCAGCGTGCCATCAGTCCCGACTCGACAGGCGAAATCGGGATAGCCGGTGAATTCGGCCATTGCCGTGCCCTTGGCGCCGAGCTTGTACACGCGGCAGCGATAGCGCCCTGCTGGCGGAATCGCGCCCGAATAAGCGCGATCGGGGTCGAACAGCGCACCGCCGGCCACAATCTTGTCGAGATTCGTCTTCCGCGCGTGATCAAGCGCTTCGATCCACGCCTGGCGCCAGTTGCGCAGCCGCATCCGGTCGCTCGAGGTCGCCACCCGTCGCCAGTCGAGTTCCTCGGAGCCCCCCGCCTGGGCGGACGACGCCAGCACCGCCCCTGCCAGCAGCATTGCTGCTACCATCTTCCTACGCATGGTCACTCCCTGGCCCCGCGCATAGTCAATCACGCGGAATCGGGATTGCCAAGGCGTTTCAAAGGTCAGGCGGCGGTCCAGCCACCATCGATCGACAAATTGGTACCGGTGATCGATTTCGCCTCATCGCGGCACAGATAAAGCGCGAGCGCGGCGACCTGTTCCGATGTCACGAATTCCTTGGTCGGCTGCGCATCAAGCAGCACGTCGTTGATGACTTGTTCGCGCGTCAGCCCGCGCGTCGCCATCGTATCGGGGATCTGCTTTTCGACGAGCGGGGTCCAGACATAGCCTGGGCTGATCGCATTGACGGTAATTCCGAAGGTCGCAACTTCGAGCGCAACGGTCTTGGTCAGCCCGATGATGCCGTGCTTGGCCATGACATAGGCCGACTTGTTGGGGCTCGCGACCAGCGAATGGGCCGAGGCGGTCGAGATGATCCGGCCCCATTTGGCTGCCTTCATGTGCGGCACTGCGGCGCGCATCAGATACCAGGCGGAGGTCAGGTTGATCTTGATGATCGCTTCAAACTTGTCGGCCGGAAAATCCTCGATCGGGCTGACATGCTGGATGCCGGCATTGTTGACGATGATATCGGGGCCGCCGAGTTCGGCATGGCAGCGCGCGACCATCGCGGCAATCGCATCGGGATTGGTCATGTCGGCGGCGTCGTAGAGCGCCTTGGCCCCGCTCGTCGCCTCAAGCGCGGCGCGTTCTGTCTCGATCGCCGCGGCATCGCCGAAGCCGTTGATCATGACACTCGCGCCCTCGGCGGCGAAGGCCTTGGCATACTCAAGGCCGATGCCCGAGGTCGAGCCGGTAACGATCGCGCTTTTGCCTTTAAGGAACATTTGCTGACTCCACAGGTCGGGATTTACACGGATTGCTGTGCTTCACGCCATTCAACGCGCAGAGATCAAACGCCGCCGTCGTGCCATCGGCGATGTTATGGGCGATGAGTTCGGCGCCGAGCATTGTCTGCTCGATCGCGATAACGCCCGCCATCCAGTGTTCGTGCATCGTCCGCGCCGAAAATTCGAAACCGCGCGATCCGCCTTCCCATTCAGTGGGGCGGTGGATGAGCTGGACGAGGCTGACCGGATGTTCGTCGGCCATCGCGGCCAGCGCAGCGACATCGGGGTCCTGGGATAATTCGGGCGGCAGCTTTGCCAGCACCTTGTTGATCGCCTCGCGCTCACGGCGCAGCTTGATCACCTGGTCAGAAATCTGGCGCGTGCGGCTTGAATAGCGGATTTCCTGCTGGCGCGTGACGACGTCCATGATCGTTCGTGGCTGCTCGGCGTTCGCTGGAAACAGGTCGACCTGGAATGCCAGCAACGGCTCCCGTTGATTGTCGAGCACATGGCTGAGCGGGGTGTTCGACACCAGGCCGCCATCCCACCACCAGCGCCCGTCAATCTCCACCGGCGGCAGGCCCGGCGGCAGCGCGCCCGATGCCATGATATGGCGTGCATCGATCCGGTCGGTGGTGGTGTCGAAATACCGGAAATTGCCGCTTTCGACATCGACCGCACCCACCGAAAGCCGCATTGGGCCATCATTCACCAGATCCCAATCGATCAGATCATCGAGCGTCTTTTTAAGTGGCGTCGAATCATAATAGCTTAGCGCCGCGATCGATCCGGGGGTGGCGAAGCTTGGGTGCAGCAACCTTGGGCTGAAAAACCCCGGCACGCCGCCCGCCATCACCATGCCCGCCGACCATTCATGCAAAAATTCGCGGACATGATCATTGGGAAAGATCGGAAAGCTCGGCAGCGCGCTGGTCAGCCTGTCCCAAAAGCTGCGCAATTGCGAGACGCGGCGTTCGGGCGGATTGCCAGCGACGATTGCCGCGTTGATCGCCCCAATGGAAATGCCCGCGACCCAATCAATCTCGATCTCGCTGGCCGCCAGGCCTTCGATAACGCCGGCCTGAAAGCTGCCCAGAGCACCGCCCCCCTGTAGCACCAGCGCGACGCAATCGGGGAGCGGCATTGCCTTGGCGCGGCGCTGACGGCGGGGGGAGTCGGGGGTGGCCATGGCCGCTTCCTTGGCCCCATTCGCAGGGCCAATCAACGCCCGTTCGGCGACCAGCGTCCCAGCCGCGTCTGATCGCTTGCAACACCGCACCGAGTTGCGCATTCATGCCGCTTAACCACAGGGGGCGATGATGCGGCTCGACGATTTCGACAATGATATCGAAGTGGGCGATCAGCGCGGCCAGGGCGGCGGCGGATTCGGCTTTGGCGGCGGCGGGGGCGGGGGCGGCGGGCTGCTGCTTGGGCTGCTGCCGTTGGTGTTCAGCCGCTTCGGCTGCGGCGGCGTGGCGGTGCTCCTCGCGGTACTGTTCTTCGTCGGCGGCGGTCTGCCGTTGCTGTCGACCGGCGGCGGCGCGCCGAGTTCTGGCCCGGTCGCCTCCGCACCGCCCGCTGGCACTGGTCAGGGCGGCGCGGCCGAAGCCTGCCGTGTCGATGCTGCAAGCAAAGCCGCTTGCGACGCCTTCAGCTCCGCCAACCGCACGTGGCGCGCGCTGTTCAAGCAAGCGGGCCAAGCCTATGACCCGCCGATGCTGCAATTTTATGGCGGCTCGGGCCGGTCGGGCTGCGGCGCCGCACAGGCGGCGATGGGGCCATTTTATTGCCCCGGCGATCAAGGCATTTATCTCGACACGAGCTTCTTCGATGAACTTGCCAATCGCTTCGGCGCGAAGGGCGATTTTGCCGCCAATTATGTGATGGCGCATGAATTCGGCCACCACATCCAGAACCTGCTCGG
>JAIETY010000147.1 GCA_019744885.1 Sphingomonas sp. | reverse complement strand
GGTCGGTGATCGGGCTCGCCGTTTTTGCCGCCGCCGTCTTCATTCTGACGCTGGTCAACGTGCCCAGCAAAGGCGATCTGCCGCTGGCGTTTGAGCGTGCCCAACCGGCGCCGCTCAGCCGCCAGATTTCGACGCTGCGCAATCGGCTGGATCGCTGGCTGCCGCGCGGCAAGCCGGCCGCCGGGGCCAAGCCGGTGACGATGGCTTTCTATGTGCCGTGGGACCCGTCGAGCGCCGAATCGCTCAGCCGCAACATCGGCGCGATCGACATATTGGCGCCGGTGACGCTGTTCGTGAACGGCCCGGCCCATGCGCTCAATGCCACGCAAGATGCACCGCTCGCGCGGATATTGGCCGGGGCGCAGCGCCGCCCGACAGTGATGCCGCTGGTGCAAAATGCCCAAAATGGTCAATGGGACAGCAAGGGCGCGGCAGCATTATTCGCCAGCAAGACCGCGCGCGCAACGTTCCTCGCCGCGCTCAAGGCGGAGGTGACCGCGCACCGCTGGGCGGGCGTGGTGTTCGATTTCGAATCGCTGCCGCCCAGCGCGGTGCCCGCCTATCGCCAGCTGATCAAGGAAGCCAATGCGGCGTTCGATCCGATCAACGCATCGGTTTATGTGACGGTGCCGGTCGGCGATCCGGCATGGTCGCCGCGCGCCTTTGCCGCAGTCGCCGACAAGATCATCCTGATGAACTATGATTTGCATTCGGAAGCGGGTGATCCCGGGCCGATCGCGCCGCAGGCCTGGTATGTCGATAATCTCCGCCGCGCGCTGGCTGAAGTGAAGCCCGACCGGATGATCGTCGCGGTCGGCAGCTATGGCTATGACTGGCACGGGGATGTCGCCGACCCGCTGACGGTCGAGGAAGCATGGCTCGCCGCGCACGACAGCGATGCGCCGCCGGTGTTCGATCCGGTCAGCGGCAATAGCGGCTTCGGCTATGAAGAAGGCGGGGTGCGGCATCAGGTCTGGATCCTCGATGCCGCCGCCATGTGGAATGAGTTGAAGGCACTGCGCGCGAGTGGGCTCGGCAGCATCGCGCTGTGGCGGCTCGGCAGCGAGGACCCCGGCGTCTGGTCAGCGATTGCGGCGTTTCGAGGCGGCACCTTGCCGGACTTGCGGCGGATCGATCAGGTTACCAACGCCGACGTCGAGTCCTCGGGCGAAATCCTGCGCATCACCGCGACACCGCGCAGTGGCGCGCGCACCTTGCGTTTTGACGCTCAGGGGCTGATCCGCGACGAGCAATACGACGTTTTGCCGACGCCCTATGTCGTCAAGCGTACAGGGGCGATGCCCAAGCTGGTGGCGTTGACCTTTGACGATGGCCCCGATCCCAGCTGGACGCCGCCGATCCTCGATGTGCTCAAGCGCGAGAAAGTGCCCGCCACCTTTTTTGTGATTGGCGAGAATGCACTCGCCAACCCGCTGCTGCTCCAACGGATGGTGCGCGAGGGGCATGAGCTCGGCAACCACACCTATACTCATCCCAATCTCGCGCTCGCGTCGACCCCCATCACCAAGCTCGAGCTCAACCTCACCCAGCGCTTGATCGAAGCCTATACCGGGCACTCGACCCGGCTGTTCCGCGCGCCCTATTTCGGGGATGCCGAGCCGACGACGGCGGATGAATTGCTGCCCGCGCTGATCGCGCAGGGGCAGGGCTATACCGTGGTCGGATTGCACGCCGACCCCGGCGACTGGAAGCGCCCCGGCGCGCAATCGATCGTCGACCAGACGGTGGCGTCGGTTGAGTCAGCGACTCCCGAAAGCTCACGCAACATCGTGCTGCTCCACGACGGCGGCGGCGATCGCGCGCAGACGGTGGCGGCGCTTCCGGCGTTGATCGATCGGCTCCGCGCCGACGGCTATCGCTTTGTGCCGGTCTCCACCCTCGCGGGGCTGAACCGCGAGGCGGTGATGCCGACGATCAAGGGCTCTGATCTGGCGGCGGTGCGCGCCGATGTCGGTATCTTCCTGTTGCTGGCCGGAACCCAGTGGCTGTTCGGCTGGATGTTCGCGCTGGCGATTGGCATCGGCATTGCGCGCGCGGTGATCATCGCTGGTGTGGCGCTGCTGCGCCGCCGCCGCACCACGCCGCCGGAAGCGAGCCATCAGCCGCCGGTGTCGGTGATCATTCCTGCGTTCAATGAAGCCCGCGTGATCGAACAATCGGTGCGCCGCGTGCTCGCGAGCGATTATCCCGATTTGCACGTGATCGTCGTCGATGATGGGTCGACCGATGGCACCAGCGCGATCGTCGAGGCGGCGTTCGGCGACGAGCCGCGCGTGACGCTTTTGACCCTGCCCAACGGCGGCAAGGCGGCGGCGCTCAACCGCGCGCTCAAGCTGGCCACAGCCGAGATCGTGATCGCGCTCGACGCCGATACCCAATTCGAGCCGACAACGATTGACCGGCTCGCGCGCTGGTTCGCTGATCCCGCGATTGGCGCGGTCGCGGGCAATGCCAAGGTCGGCAACCGCGTCAATCTCGTCACGCGCTGGCAGGCGGTCGAATATATCACTGCGCAAAATCTTGAGCGGCGGGCACTCGCGCGGTTCGACGCGATTACCGTGGTGCCGGGCGCGGTCGGGGCGTGGCGGCGGGCAGCGCTCGATTCGGTCGGCGGCTATCCGGTCGATACGCTTGCCGAGGATCAGGATCTGACGATCGCGATCCAGCGCGCCGGGTGGCAGGTTACCTACGACACCGACGCAGTGGCCTGGACCGAAGCACCGCAGACCTTCCGCGCGCTCGGCAAGCAGCGGTACCGCTGGGCGTTCGGGACGCTGCAATGCTTGTGGAAACATCGCGGCGTGATGGCCAAGGGGCGGCCGCGCGGGCTGGCGCTGATCGGCATGCCGCAAGCGTGGCTGTTCCAGATTTTCTTCGCCGCGATTTCGCCGTTCATCGATCTTGCGCTGGTGGTGTCGATCGTGTCGACCGCCAACCGAGTCGCGCAGCATGGCTGGGCGCAGACGCAGACCGATGTCGTCAAAATGGCGCTCTATTGGTTGATCTTCACGACGATCGACATCGCCGCGGGCGCCATCGCCTATCGCCTCGACGGGCGCGAGCCGCGCTATCCGGTGCTGCTGCTGGTCGCGCAGCGCTTCATCTATCGCCAGCTGATGTATTGGGTGGTGCTGCGCGCGATCAGTGCTGCGGTCGGCGGCTGGTGGGTCGGCTGGGGCAAGCTTGAGCGCACCGGCGCGGTCACGGGCGGGGCGGCGCAGCCTTCATGATGCCGGCATAAGGACAGGTTGCATTGTAGGATTTCCTGTCATAGAAGATCGCTAGTGCCGTCGATTCACGCCCTTGCCAACCCTGCGCGCTTCCTGAAGATCGCGCGTCCGCTGACCCCGGCGTTGTTCTGGGTCGGCGTGCTGCTGATCGCTTATGGCGCCTGGGGCGCGCTCACCCAGATCCCGGCGGATTATCTCCAGGGCGAGACCGTGCGCATCCTCCACATCCATGTGCCGACCGCGTGGCTCGGCATGGCGGGGTGGAGCGGGATTGCGGTGTCGAGCTTCGTCTATCTCGTCTGGCGCCACCCGCTGGCGATGGCGGCTGCGCGCGCCTGCGCGCTGCCCGGCGCGACATTTGCTGCGCTGTGCCTGATGACCGGTTCGATCTGGGGTCGGCCGACCTGGGGCACGTGGTGGGAATGGGACGGGCGGCTGACGTCGATGCTGCTGCTGTTCTTCGTCTATCTGGGCTTCATGGCGCTGTCGCGTGCCGATCAGGATCGTGGCGGTGACGGGCGCATACCGGCGCTGTACGGCATTGCGGGGTCGATCCTGCTGCCGATCATCCGCTATTCAGTGGTGTGGTGGAATACGCTGCATCAGGGGCAGAGCATCGGCGTGACAAAGTCGACGATTGATAGCTCGATCCTGTGGCCGCTGCCGTTCACGCTCGGCGGCTTCACGCTGTTTTTCGCCGCAATCGTGTTGATGCGGATGCGCGCCGAACTCGCCAACACCAAGGCGGAAGCGCGCATGCGCCGGATGGCTGCCCAATGAACCCCTGGCCTTTTGTCACCGCCGCCTATGCGGTTACGCTGATCGGGGCTACAGGTCTTGCCCTGTGGAGCTGGCGCGCGATGACGGCAGCGGAGAGGCGTGTCAAGTGAGGCTGGGCAAGTGAAGGCGAAGCATCAACGGCTGTATCTCGGGCTGCTCGGCGTGGCGGCGATCGCGGGCGCGAGCGGGCTGGCGCTGTCGGCGCTCAAGGATCAGGCAGCTTTTTTCTATGCCCCAGGCGACGTCGCCAAGCAGGGCCTGCCGCTCGGGCGTGCGGTGCGGCTGGGCGGGATGGTCGAAGGCGGTTCGATCAAGAAACTGGCCGATGGCGTGTCGATCAATTTCGTCGTCACCGATGGCAAAGCGACGGTACCGGTGACGTTCAAGGGCATCACGCCTGACCTGTTCAAGGAAAAATCGGGCGTCGTCGCCGAAGGGCAATTCCAGCCCGACGGCAGCTTCGTCGCGAGCAACCTGCTCGCCAAGCACGACGAGAAATATATGCCGCCCGAAATGGCGGGCAAAATGGGCGCGGCAAAGTCGCTGAAACAGTGAGCCGGGGCCAATGATCGCCGAAGCAGGGCTTGCGGCCCTCTGGATCGCGGCTGCCTTGGCCGCCCTGCAATTCATCCTCGCGACAATGGGCATCGCGCGGGGTGATCCCGATGTGTTGCGCGCCGTGCGCCCTGTGGCAGTGGTGCAGGGACTGATCGTCGCACTCGCGCTGGCGCTGCTGATCTGGGTGTTTGTCGCGACCGATTTGTCGGTGAAGCTCGTCGCCGACAACAGCCATTCGGCCAAGCCACTGATCTACAAAATCGCCGGCGCCTGGGGCAATCACGAAGGATCGATGCTGCTGTGGGTGACGATCCTCGGGCTGGCGGGCGGGGCGGTGGCGCTGCTCGAGCGCCAACTCGCGGAAAAGACACTGGTGGCGACGCTCGGCAGCCAGGCGCTGATTGCGCTCGGCTTTTATGCCTTTCTGCTGTTTTCGTCGAACCCCTTTGCCCGGCTGAGCCCCGCGCCCGCCGATGGCAATGGCCTCAACCCGCTGTTGCAGGACCCCGGCCTCGCCTTCCACCCGCCGACGCTTTACATTGGCTATGTCGGCATTTCGGTCGCGTTCAGCTTCGCGGTCGGCGCGATGGTGATGCGCGATGTGGGGCCCGCTTTTGCCCGCGCGATGCGGCCCTGGGTGCTGGGTGCATGGATTTTCCTGACGCTCGGCATCACGGCGGGCAGTTACTGGGCCTATTATGAGCTCGGCTGGGGCGGCTGGTGGTTCTGGGACCCGGTCGAAAATGCGTCGCTGATGCCTTGGCTCGCGGCGACGGCACTTCTCCATTCGGTGACGGTACTCGCGACCCGCGACGGGTTGCGCGCCTGGACGATCATGCTGGCGGTGGTCGCCTTTTCGATGTCGATGATCGGCACGTTCCTTGTCCGATCGGGCATTCTCACTAGCGTCCATGCGTTCGCGGTCGACCCGGAGCGCGGGGCGTTCATCCTCGCGCTGCTCGCGATTTACATCGGCGGCGCGCTGCTGCTGTTTGCGACGCGGGTGTCGACGATCCGCGAGGGGCAGGGGTTCGAATTCGTCAGCCGCGAAGGCGCGCTGGTCGCGAACAACCTGCTGCTGTCGGTGATCCTCGGCGTGGTACTGATCGGCACGCTCTATCCGATTTTCGCCGCCGGGGTGTTCGGCTTGCAAGTGTCGATCGGCCCGCCTTTCTTCAACAAGGCAGCAGGGCCAGTCGCGCTCGCGCTGGTCGCGATCATGGCGGCGGGGCCGTTGATGCGCTGGCGGCGTGATGATGGCAGCGCGGTGCTCAACCGGATGCTGGTGCCGATCGTCGTGACGGGCGTCGCCGTGGCCGGACTGGTGGTGTTCGCGGGCGACGCGGGCGTGCTGCCGATCCTTGGGCTGGCGCTGGCGGTGGGGCTCGCCGTCGCGAGCGTCGCGCCGCTGTGGAAGCGCAATCTGCGCCGCACGCCGTTGTTCACCTATGGCATGGTGCTGTCGCATCTCGGCATTGCGGTCAGCCTCGCCGGGATGGCGAGTGAGACGGCGTTCACGCAGCAGACTCTGGTCGCCGCCAAGATCGGCGAGCCGCAGCATGTCGGCCCTTATACCGTGACGCTCCAGAGCATCCGCCCGATCCTCGGCCCCAATTGGTCGGCGCTCGAAGCCGAACTGAAGGTCGAACGCGGCGGATCGGCGTTCGTGCTGACGCCGCAGTCGCGCTATTTCGCCAATCCCGTCACGACGACCAATGAATCGTCGATCGCCACAGTGTTCGACGGCCAGCTCTACACCGTGCTGGGCCAGCAGGATGAGGCCGGGCGCTGGCAGCTTCGGCTGTGGTGGAAGCCGTTCGTGACGCTGATCTGGGCGGGCGGGGCGATGGTCGCGATCGGCGGCGTGCTGTCGCTGATCGGGCGGTTGCTGCGCGAACGCCGCACGGTGGCCCGGCGCGAGGAAGCGTTCGCGTGAAGCTCTGGCTGCCGCTGATCGGTTTCCTCGTGCTGGTCGCGCTTGCGATCTGGGGGCTTGCCAAGCCCGCCGACAAGACGATCCATTCGGCGATGGTCGGGCGCCCGCTGCCCGCCTTCAAGCTCGCGCCGATGGTGCCAACCAAGCCCGGCGTGTCGAGCGCCGATTTCAAGGACGGCAAGCCGCGCCTGCTCAATGTCTTCGCCAGCTGGTGCGTGCCCTGCGCCGCCGAAGCACCGCAGCTCGCGCGGCTGAAAGCGGCAGGCGCGACGATCGAAGCGGTCGCGATCCGCGACAAGACGGCTGACATCCAGGATTTTCTGGCGCGCTATGGCGATCCCTTCGCGGCAGTCGGCAGCGACCCCGAAAGCGAGGTCCAGCTCGCGATCGGTTCGTCGGGCGTGCCCGAAACCTTCGTGATCGACGGCAAGGGGCGGATCGTGCTCCAGCACATCGGCGACATTCGCGAGGAGGATCTCGGCGAAATCCTGGCCGCGCTGGAGAAGGCCAAGTGAAGCGGTGCGCGGCGCTGCTGCTGCTCGCGCTCGGCCCGCCGGTGCTCGCCGATTCGTCGCTGCCGCCCGCCAAGCTTGCCTATACCCAATTGCCCGATCCCCAGCAGGAAGCGGCGGCGCAGAAGCTGATGACGACGTTGCGCTGTCTTGTCTGTCAGGGCCAGTCGATCGCCGACAGCGATGCCGAAATGGCGGGCGACATGCGCGCGCTGGTGCGGCGGCGGATCGCGTCCGGCGAGAGTCCGCAGGCGGTGCGCGACTGGCTGGTCGCGCGCTATGGCGATTATGTGACCTATGACCCGCCGCTGTCGGTGGCGACCTTGCCGCTGTGGATTGCACCGCTCGCGTTGATCGCGTTCGGCCTTTGGATTGCGCGCGGCAGTTTCAAGCGGAAGGCCAAGTGATGGGTTGGGTGATGCTCGCCGCCGTCGCGATCGCCGCTGCGGGTCTGCTGCTTGCGTTGAAAGTGCCCCGACTGCTGTGGAGCACCGTCGGCGCAGCGCTGATGCTCGGCTGTGCGGGTTACGCGCTGCAGGGGCGGCCCGGTCTGCCGGAGGCAGCGCCCAAGCCGCAGACGCAATCGATTGAGACGGCGCCCGAAATCATCGCTTTGCGCACCGCAATGTGGGGCAAATATACCCTTGAGTCGCAATATGAGACTGCCTTCGACGCGCTGATGCGGACCGGCGACGCCCGCAGCGCCGTGATCCTGGCGATCGGGGGCGTCACCAAATATCCCAACAGCGCCGAATTATGGACCGATCTCGGCAGTGCTTATGTCACGCATGACGGTGGGGTGATGTCGCCCTCGGCGCGCTTCGCCTTCGATCGCGCGATTGCGATTGCGCCACAGCATCCCGCGCCGCGCTTCTTTAAGGGGCTGGGGCACATCCAGTCGGGCCAGCTTGCCGAAGGGCGCGCGGACTGGACCAAAGCGCTCGAACTGACGCCTGCCAATGCGCCCTATCGTGCGGCTATCGTCGAGCGCATCGCGGTGCTCGATCAGTTCATCCGGATGGCCGCGCAGGCGCAGGCCGAGCGGCAATAATCTAGCGCCCGACCAGCCGCGTATAGAGGTGCCAGGTCGCATAGCCGAGCCACGGCAGCACGACGGCGAGCCCGATCGCAAAGGGCAACATCCCGAGCGCGAGCAGCGCGACGATCCGCAAGCCCCAGCCCGCGACTGCGCCGGGATTGGCCATCGCCGCGCGCCACGAGGTGCGGATCGCAGTGGCGGCGTCGACCGGCTTGTCGACCACCATCGGGAAGGAAACGAGGCTGAAAATGATCGTGACGACGGCAAAGGCCAGCCCGATCAGATTGCCGACCACGATCATCTCAATGCCTTCGGGCGTTGAGAAAACCCGCCCGAACAAATCGCCGATCCTGAGCGGGCCGGTCCGCCCCAAGGTCGCGGCATAGACCGCGTAAGCGGCAATCAGCCAGCCGATGAACAGCGCGCCGAGCCCTGCGGTCAGCATCGCGATCGGCATGCGGCTGCGCCCGCGCAATGGATCGAGGAAATGCCACCAGCTCGCTTCGAGCTTGGCTTCGCGGCGGCGCGCCAGTTCGTAAAAGCCCGAGGCAGCGGCAGGGCCTGCGATCGACAGCCCGGCGATCAGCGGGAACAGAAAGGGCAGCAACGGCTCGTTGACTGTCACCACCACCGCGATCAGGCAGATCAGCGGATAGAGCAACCCGACCACGATCAAATCGCCCCGCTTGGCAGTAAAATCGCGCCAGCCTTCGGCCAGTGCCCATTGCAGATCGGCGGTACCGATCTTGCGCACCTCGATAGCTTCGACCGGATAGGGCGCGGCGGCGGGCAGGGGCGTGGCCATGGGCGATTTCCTTGGGCTTGGGGTCGTAGTCTCCAGATTGAACGCTTCGTATAGCTCAAAATCGCCGTGGACGTAACGTCAACCTTTGCTGGCGAACGGCGCGTTGAGCTTGACGATCGTCCAGTTGAGAAAGGCCGCAAAGCTGACCCAGGCGAGATAGGGCCAGATCAGCATGCTGGCGAATGTGGAGATCGGCCAGAGTCCGACGACCAAAGCCACCAGCGAGCCCCAGAGGAACAGCACTTCGACCATCGCCCAATCGGGCCGCCGCAGCTTGAAGAACAGCGGGCTCCACAGGAAATGGCACACGGCATTGGTCGCGAACAGGATGATGACGGTCGCGCGCTGGCCGTCGGTCGTCGCCGCATTCCATGCGACCACCGCCGACCACGCGGCCAGCCCGAGGATGATCGTCCAGGCGGGGCCAAACGCCCAGTTCGGCGGCTGCCACGAGGGTTTACGCAAATTCGCGTACCAATCGTCGATAGGGGTCATCAGGCCCCCGATCGCGCCCAGAAAAAGCGCGACGCTCGCAGCGATAATGATCGGGATCATGTCAATGTCCATCTTGCTGCGTGTCCAACGCATGTTACACGGGATCGATGCGTGTGTCCTTCCCGTTTTCCGCGATCGTCGGCCAGGACGAAATGAAGCTTGCCCTGCTGGTGGCTGCGGTCGATCCGCGGATCGGCGGGGTGATGGTGTTTGGCGACCGTGGCACCGGCAAGTCGACGGCGGTGCGTGCGCTCGCCGCGCTGCTGCCGCCGATGCCCGTCGTGCCGGGCTGCCGTTATCACTGCGCGCCGGGTGAAGCGAAATGCCCGTCGCCCGAGCTGCACAAGGCCGGCAAGGCGAGCGCGCCGGTGCCGTTCGTCGACCTGCCGCTCGGCGCGACCGAGGACCGCGTGGTCGGCGCGCTCGATCTCGAACGCGCGCTGGGGGCTGGCGAGAAGGCGTTTGAGCCGGGGCTGCTCGCGCGCGCGCATCGCGGCTTCCTCTATATCGACGAGATCAACCTGCTTGAGGATCACATCGTCGACCTGCTGCTCGACGTGGCGGCCTCGGGCGAGAATGTCGTCGAGCGCGAGGGGCTTTCGGTCCGCCATGCGGCGCGCTTCGTGCTGGTCGGCAGCGGCAACCCGGAGGAAGGCGAACTCCGCCCGCAGTTGCTCGATCGTTTCGGGCTGTCGGTCGAGGTCAAGACGCCGCAGGAACTGAAGACGCGCGTTGAAATCCTGCGCCGGTGCGATGCGTTCGAGCGCGACGGCGCGCTGTTCGCCGAGCGTTGGGCCAAGACCGAGCGCAAGACCCTGAAGCAGATCGCCAAGGGCAAGGATTTGCTGCCGGAGGTTGAGATTCCCGATGCGGTGCTGACGCGCGCTTCGGCGCTGTGCATCGCGGTTGGTGCCGACGGCTTGCGCGGTGAACTGACGCTGATGCGCAGCGCGCGGGCGCTGGCGGCGCTGGAGGGCGACAAGCTGGTTGATATGGTGCATCTCAAGCGGATCGCCCCGCTTGCCCTCCGGCACCGGTTGCGGCGCAATGTGCTCGACGATACCGGCTCGACCGCGCGGATCGAGCGCGCGCTGGATGAATTGTTCGCGTGAACGTTGACGGGTTGGCGCCCGACCCGCTCGCCGACGCCTTGCTCGCGGCTAGACTCTGCGCGATCGAGCCGGGGCTGGGCGGGATGCTATTGCGCGGCGGCGTGGTCGGCGATCAGGTCGTCGCGGCGCTGAGCGCAGCGTTGGGCGAGGGTGCGCCGATCAAACGGCTTCCCGCGCATATCGACGACGAGCGGCTGTTCGGCGGGCTCGATCTTGGCGCGACGCTCAGCAGCGGCCGGCCGGTCGGGCGCACGGGCTTGCTGGCGGAGGCGGATCGCGGCGCGGTGATCGTGCCGATGGCCGAGCGGCTGGGCGAGGGGGTGGCGGCAGCGATTGCGGGTGCGCTCGACACTGGCGAGGTAGTGGCCGAGCGCGAGGGGCTGCGGGTGGCCGCACCAGCGCGGGTCGTGGTGGTCGCGCTCGACGAGGGGGTGGAGGACGAACGGCCACCGGCGGCGCTGTGCGAGCGGCTGGCGTTTTGGATCGACCTAAACGGCCACCAACCCTTATCCGTTCGGGCTGAGCTTGTCGAAGCCCCGCTCTTCTTCGGACCGCCGGAAAAGGAAGAACGGCCCTTCGACAAGCTCAGGGCAATCGGGAGTAACATTGAGACCAGTGACGAAGCGCTCGAAGCTTTGGTCTCGACCGCCGCTGTGCTCGGGATCGTGTCGATCCGCGCGCCGATCCTCGCGCTGCGGGCGGCGCGGGCGGCGGCACTGCTGGACGGGCGCGACGTTGTGGGCGAAGCGGATCTGGCGCTCGCCGCGCGGCTGGTGCTTGGCCCGCGCGCGACGCGGATGCCGCCCCCCCCCGAAAGCGAGGCGCCGCCCGAGTCTGAATCCGAACCGCCCCCGCCGCCGCCCGAGGGTGAGGGAAAGGACGAGCAGCAAGCGGATACCCCGCCGCTCGACGACATCCTGCTCGAAGCCGCGCTCGCGTCGCTCCCCAAGGACGTGCTCAAGCGGCTCGCGGCGGGCGGGCAGCGGCACCGCGCGCAATCGATCGGCAAGGGCGCCAAGCA
>JAIETY010000062.1 GCA_019744885.1 Sphingomonas sp. | reverse complement strand
CCGCCAAAACATGAAGGACGACGATGGCCCCGAACAGAGTCATCGTCGTCCTCTAGGCCTTGTTCAACGCGAAGCGGCTACTTGGCCGCGACGCTGATTTCGATGCGGCGGTTACGCTGGTTGCCAACCGGCGTCCCCGACGTGTCGAGCGGCTTGGTCGATCCAAAGCCCTTGGCGGCAATCTGATCGGCCTTCACACCCTTGCCGACAAAATATTGCTCGACCGCCGCCGCGCGTGAGTCGCTGAGCGTCAAATTCTTGGCGGCATCGCCGACGGCGTCGGTATGCCCCTCGACCAGCATCTTGAAGTTCGAACACCGCCCGGCGATTTCGGTGAGCGTGTCGAGCAGCGGGGTTGAGACCGGCTGGACCGTGGCCGCACCGGTGTCGAACTGGATCGTCTTGCCCGCAAGTGCCTTGTCGAAATCGGCATTGCAGCTCTTGGCCGTGGCATTGGGATCGGCGACCAGCGTCTTGACCGGCGACGCCGCCACCGGACCACCCACGGCACCCACCAGCATCGGATAATCGGCGAGCATGCTCACCCCGCCGAGCGGCTTGTTGAGGCCCTGGTGGCAGGTCGAGCAATTGACCTTGTACGGATCGCCATGCGGCCCCTTGCGATAGGCAGGGAAGACCGACGCGAGCGGGTTGATGTACTGTTCATTGGCCTGACGCACCATGCGAATGCCATACCAGGCGCCGACACGCTGCGGACGGCTGTTCGACCAGCTGCTGAACGAGTTCGTATTGTGGCAGAAGGTGCAATTGACGTTCAGCGCCGACGACATGTGCATCATCAGCGCATAGGTCTGCTCGGTATGAGCGATTGACGCCCCGGGCTTGCCCGTCTGCAACGGCACATTGCCCTGGACGCGGACCTTCTGGGCACCCTTGATATAGGGCGTGAACGGATCATAGGGCAGCGAGGCAAAGGCAACCGTCGCGGCGGGGCTGTTCTGGCCGTGCTTGTTGCCCATCAGCCGCCCGCCGGGATCGGGCGCGATGGCCCATTTATACTGCGGCACGGCATTGCCACGGTGGCAGGTCCAGCAGGTGACGCCGGTGCCCTTCACATGGGTCGACCAGTTGGCGTTGATGTTCTGCGTCATCTGCAACATGCGGCGCGCGACGATCTTGGTATATTTCTCGTCGGAAGCCAGATTGTCGGGGTTGTGGCAGTAATTGCACCCAACCTTGGCCGGATCGCCCGTCTGTGGCGCAACCCAATTGTTCATCGACGCCATCAGATAGTTGAAGCGCTCGGCGCTGACGCCCTTGAGCACTTGCACATTCTGATAAGTCTCGCCGGCCGTCGGACCACCGTCGGCGGGCAGCGCGAAGGGCGGCGCGGGGACCGGCTGCGCGACCAGCCGGTTGGCGGCGATGATCTGATCGCCGCCCGTGCCGCGAAAGCCGGTCTGCTCGATCTTCTTTGGGCCGATCTCGCACCCGGCGAGGGTCAGCGCGGCGCCGCCGATCACGGCAAGGCGGAGGATGTTCGAAGGACCGCTCATTTCGGTGCTCCCGGCAAAGTGGCGGGATCGACCACGCCCGTCGAAGGATAGCTCGGCGCATAGCCGTGCTGCTGTGCCCACAGATACCAATTGTCGACCACGGTGCCGGTCAGCAGGATGCCGATGCCGCCCGTCAGCGTCGTCAGCACCGCAAACCACCACGCCCAGCGGTGGATCGATTCCATCGTCGCGTTGAAGCCCATCGTCCAGCGCCAGAACAAGGCGGCGCGCTCCGATGCCGTGCCGCGGTCGGTAATCTGCTCAATTTCCCGCTCGCCGCCATACCGACCAACGGCCAGGATGGTGCCGCCGTGCATCGCGAACAACAGCGTCGACCCATAGAGGAAGGCGATCGAAAGCGCGTGGAAGGGGTTGTAGAACAGGTTGCCGTAGCGGATCGAGAAAGCAGCCGTCCAATCAAGGTGCGGGAAGATCCCGAACGGCACCGCTTCGGACCAGCTGCCCATCAGCACCGGGCGGATGAAGCCCAGCACCAACATCAGCCAGATTGCCGATGCAAAGGCCCAGGAAATATGGGTGCCCATGCCCAGCGCAAGCGCCCGGCGATAGGTGCGTGCCCACCAGAGCAGCACCGATGCGGTGAAGAAGAAGCCGGCGATCAGCCACCAGCCGCCTTCGGCGAGCGGGGGCAGGATGCGCAGGCCATATTGCGGCCCCGGCGGCTCAAGCGCGAGCCAGGGGAGCTGGCGGACGAACTGGATCGGGCTCCAGTTGACCGATGCCCACATGTTGAGGCCGATGATCTCGAACGCGATCAGGCCAAACACCAGCGAGACGGTGCCGAACCACCCCAGATAGATGGGACCGATCTGCGCATTGCCGATCTTGCCAGCCCAGTAGAAGAAGCCTCCAGCCTGGGTGCGGGGGTCTTCATCACCGACAGTTGGCGGGCCCATTTCGGGTGCGGCGCGAAGCTGCACCTGGGTGAAGATATTTTGATAGCTAGCCATGAGTTTCGCCCTCCCCTTCTAGCGCCAGACCGGCAGGTTGAGCCACCAGGTCCACCACTCGGGCCAGCCGCGTGTCCACAAGGGGCCAGAGATGATGATGCAGACCGCGCTCCAGAAGACAGCGCTCAGCGCGAGGAACAAGCCGAGCCGGTGAATGCCCAGCGTGCCGATCGAATAGCCGATCGTGTCGCGGAAAAAGGCGTCTTCATACTCGGGCGATTTCACGTCCTCGCCCGGCTGCGGATTGACCGCCGACAGCACCAGACCACCGTGCAGCGCGAGCGCGAGCGTCGTGGTGAAGAAGAAGCTCACCGCGATCATGTGCGCCGGGTTGTAGTGGAAGTGCAGATATTGATAGCCGGTGTTCGACACCCAATCGAGGTGGCTGAAAATGCCATAAGGGAAGCCGAAGCCCCACGCACCCAGCAGGATCGGGCGGAAGATCACCAGCGTGATATAGGCGAGGATCGCAAAGCTGAAGCCGATCGGCACGTGATAGCCCATGCCGAGCTTGCGACAGATTTCAACCTCGCGCAGTGCCCAGGAAATGAACGCGCCGGTCGCGCAAATCGTGATGATCTGCCACAGCCCGCCTTCCTTCAGCGGCGCGAAGCCCAGCCCATATTTGATGTCGGGCGGCGCGATACTGATCAGCCAAGGGTTCCACGTCGGCCCGAGCGACGCGCCATAGATGATGAGCGCGGTACCGAGTGACGCGAACAGCGCCGTCGTGACTCCGAAAAAGCCGACATAGAAGGGGCCAATCCAGAAATCGAACAGATCGCCGCCGACGAGCGTGCCGCCTCTAACCCGGTATTTCCGTTCAAAACTTAAGAGTGCCATGGATCAGCTCCTTCTCCCGTCGCCCTGCGGCGGGACGGCAGTTGGTATCTTTCTTTCGTCGAGGACTGGACGGACCTGGGCGCCTTGCGAGCGCCAATCAGGTCACGTCCGCCTCGCCACACATGCGTGCGGCAATTGATTGCCCGACGGCTGACTCAGGACGCGGGTGCGGCCGTTGTCGTTACCGCGGCAGCAGCTGCCGTCGGCGCGGGACCATCGAGCCAATTGTAACGATTGGTGCTCAACAGGATGAAATGGATGAGGACTGCGAGCGTGAACAGAAATACTGCCAGCGCCGTCAGAACCCTGCGTCCATCGAAGGTTGTCCACATTCTCCACATGAGATGATCTCCTTATATGCCCTTGGATCAGGCCTTGGTGGCCACAGGGGCTGCGGCCGGCACCACAAGTGCCGTCGGATGCGCCTTGTAAGGCTCGGTGCCCGGGAACCACGGGCGCCATTCCCAAACCAGGAAGTGGGCGATCACGGCGATCAGCACGAAAACGCCCATGCTGGCCACAAAGAGGGTGTGGAACTCTTTCGCTTCTTCCGGGGTCATATAGGTCCCCGGCCCCAGTCTTTCGTCTGTCATATCGCAGATTCCTTCAGTTTCGGTCGTTCCGGCGAGATCAGGCGCGCGGGACGCGTCCCCCGACGGTATCCACCCGACGCGACGCGCCGTGAGGATGGTGGGTGCCGATCGGCCCTGCTGAGGGCCGCTTGGCAAAGGGTGTGGCGAAGCGTCATGCGCCCCGGCTTTCGCTGATCGCGAGCGCGAGACGCTCGGTGGTAACTTTGGCCTCGCCCGCTCGGCGTGCACCGCGTTCGGCGGCGTCGCGGATGCGCTTGGCGGCGGAAATACGCACGAGCACCGGCTCACGCTCGACAACGGCGTCGAGCTCGACCTTGGCTTCGTCTTCCCACATCAATTCGCGCTCGATCCGCGCGGGTGTCGCCTCGACCTGATCGAGCTGGGCGGCGAGCGGGATGATGTTGAAGAGCGCGTCGAACAGCGCGTTGCACACTTCCTGAATCAGGTATGTCGCGCCCGAATAGCCCATGTACGGCGTGCCGGTGTGGCGCCGGATCGCAGCGCCCGGGAACGACACCGGGATATAAATGCTGCGCGCGCCCGTTTCGGCGAGATACATCCGCTCATTATAGCTGCCGAACATGATCAGCGGCGGATTGGTGCGGATCGACTCAAGCACGGCCGCATTGTCAGGCTTCACGCCAGCGGTGCGCCGGTACGAGAAGTTGCACGGCAACCCCATGTCGTTTTCGAGGAAATTGCGGATGCCGCGTTCGTAGGTTTCGGTCGCAACGACCGCGAAGCTCGCGGTTGCGAAGAAATCCTGCGTCACCGAGCGCCACAAATCCCACAGCGGCTTGATCGTGGTGTGCTTCTCGCGCGCGATGAACGGCTCGGGGTCGAGGCCAGTCAGCTCGCCCAGCTTGCGCAGGAACAGCGTGGTCGATTCCAGCCCGATCGGTGCTTGCAGATACGGCCGCTCAAGCGCCTCACAGAGACCGCGCCCGAATTCGCGGTACATGCACACATTGACGTGCGCATTGGCCAGCTTGGGCACGTCGGCGAGATGGCTGCCGAGCGGGAAGACCATGTTGATCTCGGCGCCGATGCCCTCGACCAGCCGCCGGATCTCGGCGAGGTCGCTCGGCATGTTGAAAGTGCCGTACATCGGCCCGATGATGTTGACGCGGGGCTTTTCGCCTTCCTTCAGCACCTTCGGCGAAGGCACTTTCTTCGGCCCGAACTGCGTCCAGAGCCAAGTCAGCGCGCGGTCGCCCGATTGCCACTGATCCTCGTCGATCGTGCGCGGCAGGAAGCGCTGGATGTTGGTACCCTCGGGCGTCACGCCGCCACCGATCATCTCGGCGATCGAGCCGGTGACGACCACGGCGGGCAGATCGGGATCGAGCGTTTTCCACGCGCGCTTCATCGCGCCTTCGGTGCCGTCGCGGCCAAGCTCCTGCTCGCCGAGACCCGTCACGACAATCGGCAGCTCGTGCGGCGGCAGGCCATCGGTATAATGCAGCACCGAGGTAACGGGCAGGTTCTCGCAACCGACGGGTCCGTCGATGATGACCTGCAATCCCTTGATTGCAGTGAAGGCGTAGACCGCCCCCCAATAGCCGCCCGCGCGGTCGTGATCGAGGACGAGGGTCATGTGCCGATATGCTCCTCGGCCTTTGCCGCCGCGATGCGCTTGGCGGCATATTTCGCCTTGAATTCCGGGCGCTCGACCGGCGTCTTTTCCCAGATGCCGGCGGCATGACCCGTGCCGACGCCGTCGAAGAAGGCGCTCATCTTATCCATGCGGCTCTGGTTGGCGAGCGCGGCATTGACCACCATCGCGAGGCTCCCCGCCCCCGCCGGTCCCATCAGCGGCCGCGCCGAGATGAGGTTGGTGAAGTAGAGCGCGGGGATCGATTTCTGCTTTGCGTGCTGCACGACGGGGGTGGTGCCGATGGCGAGATCGGGGCCATATTCCTCGATCGCGGCGATGTCCTGCTCGAGGCTCGCGCGATATTGCACGCGGCAGCCATGCGCTTGGAGCCAGTCGCGGTCAGGGTCCGACCAGATAGTGCGCGGGCAGGCCGTGCCAACATAGGGCACGTCGGCGCCGCTTTCGATCAACAGCCGCGCGACCAGCAGCTCGGAGCCTTCATAGCCCGACACGGTGATCCGGCCCTTGATCGGCTTGGCGGCAAGTGCGCCGGCAATGGCCGGGAGGAATTTGTTCTTCGACGCGTCGATCTTGTCCTGTGCGATGCCGCAGGCCGCCCCGATGG
This sequence comes from Sphingomonas sp., assembly GCA_019744885.1. Lineage (GTDB taxonomy): Bacteria > Pseudomonadota > Alphaproteobacteria > Sphingomonadales > Sphingomonadaceae > Sphingomonas. Next base: position 5,420 of record JAIETY010000062.1, on the reverse strand, counting down.
CGTCGAGCCAGGCGGCGGTGCCGTCGCGCCCTACGGGTGCCGAGCCGACAACGGTTCGTCCGGCGGCTTCGAATTCGCGGATGCTGGCGGTGTAGAAGGGATGGATTGCCCCGACGACTGCGCAATCAAGCGCCGAATAGAGCTCGCGCCATTCGCGGGTTGGAACGACCGGGCCCGCCGCAAGGCCCAGCGGCTCGAGCATGATGCCGATGCCTGGTGGGTCGGCTGGGAACATCTCGCCAAGGAGAGTCACCGTCGGCCGGTCCGGTCGTTGCTTGGGCGCGGCAACGGGGCCAAGTTCGGCCTCCTTGCGCGCATAGGCGAGCATCGCGCCCGCCAACACATCCTTCGCTTCGGCATGCGTCGGCACGCCAAAGCCGGGAACGTCGATGCCGATCACGCGCACGCCATTGATCTGGTCGGGCAGCAACTGGAGCGGTACGCCCGAGGCGGTGGGCACGCAGAGATTGGTGACGATGATCGTGTCGTACAGCGCCGGATCGGCGAGGCCGTGGACGGCATCGCGAATATCTTCGAACAGCTTGCCGGTGACGAGCGTTTCCGACGAGAAGGGCACATAGCCGACGGTGCGACGCGCGCCGTAAAAGTGCGAGGTGAAGGTCAGGCCGTAAACACAGCAGGCTGAGCCCGAGAGCACCGTCGCGGTGCGCCGCATCCGCAGGCCGACCCGCAGCGACCCGAACGCCGGGCACATCGACTGCGGCTGATCATGCGGGCCTTTGGGATAATCCGCAGCGTAGCGATCCAGGATTTCGGCCTTGCCCGCTTGTGCGGCAGCCGCCTTCAGCGTCTCACCCGACGAGCAGCCGCCTTCAGCAACACCGCTGGTGAGGTCGAGACGGTCGCGATCGCGTGTCGGGGTGTCGATGTGCATGTCCCTCAGACCGTGTCGTAAACAACTTCGAGCGTGGGCTTGGCGACGAAGTCGACGCCGCGCATATCGGCCTGACTCGCGGGCTTGAGCGTGAAGTCTGCCCCCGTCACATCGGCGCTGAACAGGTTGAGCAAGCCGTCCTGATCGAGCGGTGTCGGGCGCAGCGGCGGAGCTTCGGCGACATTTATCGCAAGCTCTTCGAAAATCGGCGCCCATTGGCCACCGGGCTTGCCGATAATCTGGTAATTCGCGCTCTTCTTGCGGATATCCTCATTGGCGGGGATCGCCGTCAGCACCGGAATGCCGACCGCTTCGGCAAAGGCATTGGCCTCACCGGTGCCGTCATCCTTGTTGAGGATCATGCCAGCCACGCCGACATTGCCGCCCATCTTGCGGAAATATTCGACTGCCTTGCAGACGTTGTTGGCGACATAGAGCGACTGGAGGTCGTTCGACGCGACGACGATCACTTTCTGGCACATGTCGCGCGCGATCGGCAGGCCGAAGCCGCCGCAGACCACGTCGCCCAGAAAGTCGAGCAGGACGTAATCAAAGCCCCATTCGTGGAAGCCGAGCTTTTCGAGCGTTTCGAACCCGTGAATGATCCCGCGCCCGCCGCAGCCGCGGCCGACTTCGGGCCCGCCAAGCTCCATCGCGAAGACGCCGTCACGCTGGAAGCAGACATCCTCGATGCCGATTTCCTCGCCCGCCAGCTTTTTCTTCGAACTGGTTTCGATGATCGTCGGGGTCGATTTGCCGCCGAACAACAGCGACGTCGTGTCGCTCTTGGGATCGCAGCCGATCAGCAATACGCGCTTGCCTTGCTGCGCCATCATGTAGCTCAGGTTCGCCAGCGCGAATGACTTGCCCGACCCGCCCTTGCCGTAGATCGCGATGATCTGCGTTTCCTTGGTCACCGGGCCGGTCGGCACGGGATCGGGCTCGTGCGACGCTTCTTCGCGCAGCTGGCCGAGGTCGAGCATGGTCATTGGCTTCTCCAGTCGAGCACCATCTTCAGGCAGTCGCCGCCCGCAAACGCCGCCGGATAGGCTTGATCGGCCTCAGTGGCGGGACGGACGTGGCTGACGAGCCCGTCAAGGTTGAGCGCGCCCGAATCGATCAGCGCGAGCGTCGCGCGCATGTCGTCAGGGGTAAATTCTGCCGCGATCCGCAGCCGCGCCTCGCGCATGAACGCGGGCGGAAAGGCGAAGTCGAGCCGATCGTAAAAGCCCGCGAGCACGATTTCGCCACCGCGTCCAAGGCGCGCAATCAACGTATCGAGCAGGCCTGCCGCGCCGCTGACATCGGCAATCGTGCGATAATCCTTGCGGTCGTCGTCGGCCGGATCGACCACGGCATAGCCAAACTCATCGCCACGCCGCGCCGGATCGGTTTCCCAGACCAAGGGGGCCGGATCGCCACGCGCCATGATGATGCGCGCCATCAGGCGACCGAGAATGCCGTGACCAACCACCAGCTCGGGTGCTTTGCCGCCAGCGATGGCGTGATGCGCGGTGGCCGCGAGCGCAATCAGGATGCTTTCGATGCCCAGCGCTTCAGGGACAGCCAGCGCGCGCGCCGCTGGCAGCACCACGCGCGAGGCCGATCCGCCAAACAGCCCGCGCGCGCCAACATAGCAATTGGCGCCGGGGACAAAGACCCATTCGCCGATCCGCGCACGCGCTTCGACTCCGGCGTCGACCACCCGACCGACCGACTCATAGCCCGGCACCAGCGGATAGCCCATGCCGGGGAAGGCAGGCATCTTGCCGGTCCAGAGCAATTTCTCGGTGCCCGTACTGATTCCGCTCCAGGCAATCTCGACAAGAATATCGTTATCATTGAGGGGGTTGAGCGCAAGCGTACGGAGTGACAGCCTTTCGGGCCCCTCCAATACGACTGCCAGCGTTTGCATCGCCGATCCCCTCAGGTGCGGGAAAGTCCAAAGTGGACACCCCGATAAGTTGTCAACTTACTTGGACAGTTATCGGTGTCAACTTTTTAGGACGGGATTTCTCACGCTTGTGCGACAATCATCCGGACGTTGATCGGGAGCGGGGTGGTGACGCCCCAGGACCGACGGAATCCCGCTGAGTCGAGCATCGCCCGGATGGCGCTGGCGCTGCGGGGTCGGCCCGACCCCATCGCCCACAGATATAGGCCGAAATAGGCGTCACCGATGGTTTCGGCGCCCTTGGTTTCGGCCATTGGCTCGGCAATCACGAGTCGGCCACCCGGGGGCAACGCTGCACGGATGTTGCGCAGCAATTGCGCGGCCGGGGCATCGTCATGATCGTGCAGCACGCGGATCAGCGTGATCAGATCATGGCCCGGCGGGATCGGTCCGATGAGGAAATCACCGCCATGCGTGGCGATCCGATCGCTCAATCCTTCGCGCGCGAGCGCCTCCGCCGCGCGCGCGGCAACCGCAGGCAGATCGAACATCGCCAGCGCCAGATCCGGCACGGCGCCGGCGACCGACCGGACGAACCGCCCCTCGCCTCCGCCGATGTCGAGCATGCGCCGATGGCGCGAAAAATTATACGAACCAATGACATCGGCGGCGACCAAAGGCTGTGACGCCGCCATCAGCCGCGAATAGGCCGCGACTTCTTCGGGCGTCCCCTGCCCCGTATCACCAGCATAATGCCAGAAGTGCTGGAGCGCGCCGCCACCGCCGCCGCGCCGGAGCAGCGCTACCAGATCGGCGAGGTCAGCGTAGAGCAGCCGGTGGTGCGCGATCATCTCGACCACGCCGCCATTGGCCCGCAGCGCCGCGCCGTCAGCCCCCAGGGCCCAGCGCCCGTCGCCGATCGGCTCGGTAATGCCGATCGCGGCGGCAGCACGCAGCAGCCGGTCGGCCCCCGCCACAGGCATCGCCCACTCCTGCGCCAGCGACTCGATCGCGACCGGGCCGCCCGCGAGCCGCTCGAACAGCCCCAATTCGACACACGCCGACAATATCTGTGAAAAAGTGAACCCCGCCACCAGATCGAAAATCGCCCGCGCACGCCGCCGCGCGATTGGGCGCGTCAGCGGGAATCCTGCGGCAAAGCGATGAAAAGCGGGATTGCCGACAATGTTATTGCGCCACTTGATCCAGCGGACCCGCAGATTGTCGCTTGATTGAAACAGATTCATATGTCCAATTAGTTGGACGGTTGCCGATCTGCCGTCAATCGCCAGCATGGGATAAGGTGCAGCGTCTGACTGCCCCTGCCGAATCGGAGAGTGCGCATGCCAAGTGCCGAGCCGTTCCGCCAGACCAGTGCCGCCCCGCTTGCGCGTGGCACCTTCGACCCCGACTGGAGCCCCTTATGGTCGGGGCTTGCCCGCATCGGCGGCGTCTTGCCGCCCAAGGCCGAGCCGACCGACGATCGCGGGCTGCGGCTCGATCCCGCCGCGCCGGTGCGTCCCGCGAGTCTGCGCTATCCCGCAATCGGTCCGCGCTTCGATGTCGAGGTCGGCCCCGGTGGCTATGCCTGGTGGTATGTCGACGCGACCAGTGACTGCGGTCGCTACGGCCTGACGATTATCGCGTTCATCGGCAGCGTCTTCTCACCCTATTACAAGCTGAGCGGTCGCCACGACCCGGAAAATTTCTGCTCGATCAACGTCTCGCTCAATGGTCCCCGCGCCAATGCCTGGGCGATGACCGAGCGCCCGCGCGGTCGCGTGACGCGCGACTCGACCAGCTTCGAAGTCGGCCCGAGCGGGCTGCATTGGGATGGCAACGCGCTCTACATCCACTTGAACGAGACATCGGCGCCGCTCCCTTATCCGGTGCGCGGCATCGTCTGCGTGCGCCCCGAAGCGATCGGCACGACGGGCTTTCACTTGCACCCGGCGGGCAAGCACCGCTGGCACCCGATCGCACCGCGCGCGCGCGTCGAAGTCGCGATGGCGCAGCCCGGCACGGTGTGGCGCGGCGATGGCTATTTCGATTCGAACTTCGGCGAGGAGTCGCTCGAGGATGGCTTTGTCGACTGGCACTGGTCGCGTGCGCATCTGAAGCGCGATGTCGCGGTGCTCTACGAAGGCACGCGCCGCAACGGCAAGCCGTTCGAACTCGCACTCAAAATGGACCGGCAGGGCAATTGGGAAGACGTCGTCCCGCCGCCGACGGCGGCGCTCCCAAGCTCGCGCTGGGGCATCAAGCGGCTGACCCGGGCCGATGCGGGCGCCGCGCCGGGCGTGCGCAAGACCTGGATCGACGCACCCTTTTATGCGCGTTCCGAATTGTCGACCCGTCTGTTCGGCGAGCATGCTTTTGCGGTACACGAAAGCCTCTCGCTCAACCGCTTTCGCAGCCCCGTGGTGCAGGCAATGCTCCCGTTCCGGATGCCGCGGGCGGGGTAGCCCGGGGGTTCCATTCCACCCCTCCGTTGGTGTCGAGCGAAGTCGAGACACCTTGGTCAGGCCGGAACACCCGTTTCTCGACTTCGCTCGAAACTAGGGTTGAGACTCAATCAAAGCCAAAAGGCGATGGCGGTGGCGAGGGCGACGGCTGAGAGGAAGTTGGCGG